>JAPKBW010000009.1 GCA_028823235.1 Longimicrobiales bacterium
CGCGCCTGTCGGCAAAAGGGACCCGCCCGAGCTACCAGAATTTTTCGGGGAACGGTGTTGCAGTGGAGGCGATGTGTGCGGTCCTGCACCAGTACCGCCCCGTGGCCACCAATGAGGGGGGGCATATCAGGTCTGTTTTGACCCTGAGAAAACCCCTAAAAAGAAGCCCGGTGGGAGACTTATGGGAGACTCAGCAGAGGGTATGGGTCCCATAGAAAAAGCCCCACAAGCTTGTAAGTGCCTGTGAGGCTTAATCTTATCCAAGTGACCCGGCTGGGGCTCGAACCCAGGACCTACTGATTAAAAGTCAGTTGCTCTTCCAGCTGAGCTACCGGGTCGTACTGTCCTAACTGCTTATTGATATTCGTGTTACTGCACTGCTCGCGAGTCGCGAGAAAGGGCGAAACACACGCGAGTCATCCGCATTTGGCCCTTAGGTGGCATTTCTGCACTGGAGGTCACCCTCTCGCCGTGGAGCTTCGCCAACTTCGCGACACACTCCTCAAGGTCCGATTTCGCGACGATCGCATAGCGCCGATACACGGCCTCGGTCTTGTGGTCCGTTAATCTCATAGCAACCGAGCGTGGAACGCTAGCCCTTTCGAGGTTCCGAGCAGCCGTGCGTCGAAGGTGGGGCACAAGGCGATCGGCAAGATCACCGTGAGCGAGGGGGCCACAGGCCTTCGCGGCCTTCTCACGAGCCCTCTCCCACTCCGATCGGCAGCTCCTGATTCGCCTCCCCTTCTTGTCGTGAAATACCCACGGAATGATCTGATACGTCTCGACCTCGAGATCTCGTGTGACGACCCGTCGCTCGTCTAGCAGTGCTTCCAGGTCGGGGAGTGCCGTAACCGGAAACGCTAAGCAATCCTTCGGTGGTCAGGTCGAGAGCACTTCCGCGAGCAGCTCTCCGACACCTGCCGCGTCGTCGTCGGACATCACAATCGGCGGCAGCAACCTGAGTACCGTGCGCCCTGCTGTGAGCGCCAACACTCCCTTCTCCATGAGCGCGTGCACGTACGGCTTGGCTGGGACTCGGAGTTGGATGCCGATCATCGCGCCGACTCTTCGCACCTCTTTCACGACCTTCAGTTGACGTTCGATCGTGGGACCACAGATCGCTTCACCGACTCGATTAGCTCCTCCGATGACATCCGGGGCACTAAGCACGTCGAGCGTGGCCGCAGCCGCCGCGCACGAGAGTGGATTCCCACCGAACGTCGAGCCGTGCTGCCCGAGCTCCAGACCGATCCCCTTCCGTACGACCGTCGCGCCCAGCGGTAGACCGCCAGCAATGCTCTTCGCTAGGCAGAGGACATCCGGTACCACGCCGGAGTGCTCGAACGCGAAGAGCCGGCCCGTCCGGCCGAAGCCCGTCTGCACCTCATCGAAGACGAGCAGTGGGCCACGGGAGTCACACGCCTCACGCGCCGCCTGCAGGAACTCGGGGTCAGCCACGTGCACCCCGCCCTCTCCCTGCACCAACTCCAGAACGACGGCGGCTACCGAGTCATCGATCGCGGCCCCAAGTGCTTCCACATCGTTGTATCGGACACGCCGCACCCCACCCATCAGTGGGCCAAACGGCTCTCGATACCTTTTCTCAAAGGTCACGGACAGCGAGCCCATCGTTCTGCCGTGAAACGCCCTCAGGCACGAGACAAAGTCCGTCCGACCTGTGTGCGCCCTGGCGATCTTCAACGCGGCCTCGACTGACTCGGTCCCTGAGTTCGACAAGAACGTCCGATCCAGCTCTTCGGGGAGCGCCCGGTGGAGTCGTTCTAGAAAACGGGTCCTGACCGGAGTCACCAATGCTCCAGGCACGCACCAGACACTCCCGAGCTGCTCAGCTACGGCAGCTTCGAGCACAGGATGGCGATGCCCGAGTACCAGCGATCCGTTTCCGCCGACGCAGTCTATGTAGTCCCGCCCCGCCGCATCCGTGACGGTCGAACCATTCGCCGAGATGATTGCCAGTCCGCGCTTTCCATACACGTCGAGTTCGTGCGCAGCATTTCGGTCGACCCATTGTTTGTTCTCTGTCGCTCCGGTCCCAGCGTCGGCCGAGGCATCGCGGCTCGCACCCGGCTCATCGGCAGGCTCAAGGTCGAGATCGGGCGAAAGCTGGGAGCACCGCACGGTCGTTCCCGCGCCCGCCAGTGCGGCCGACACGGGAGCGGGGGCTCGGCCATCGGCGAGATGGTACACCGGCCCGGCTCCGTCACATCCATCAAACAGCGACCGAAGCGCCCGAATTTTCCGCCGCATACGACCAGAAACCCGCCCTTCCCACTCAGGCAGGTCTCGGGCCTCTATCTCCGGGACCACTGATTCGGGATCTGTAGGGTCGGACAGAAGTCCGACTTCCTCGATGAGTGACACCACATGGGTCGCGTTGAGCTCGCGCGCGAGAAGGGCCAGCACTTCATCGTTCTCGGTGTTGAGCGCGGTACCGTCCGCTCCCACAATTGGGACGGTCAGTACCGGCACATAGCCGTCATCCAGAAGCGTCCGCAGTAACGAGGTGTTGAGTCGCTTTGGCTTCCCGGACTGATCTCGGAGTAGAAACTTCCGCCCGTCGCGACGAATCCGGATGCCCTCGTTCTGGACGCCCTCCACGAGACCTCCATCGAGCCCGGTGAGGCCGATAGCATTCACGCCGCGCTGGCGAAGGGACTCGACGAGCCGCTTGTTTCTGATGCCCGCGTACGACGCGAGCATCACATCGATTGCGTCATCGTCTGACAGTACACTCGTGAAGCCAGAGATCGACTCCACCACCTGAGGCGGCTTCCCTAGGGCGGTGCCCATTTTATCGCGCAGCTTGTTCGCGCCATGCAGAAGCACAAAGGGTCGCTCGAGTGATGCCAGGTCATCAGCGATCGCCGTGAGGTCCACGTCACCTCCGCCGACCTTTACGAGAAGCATGGTGCTCCTCCCTGCAGTCGGAAGGTGGAGCCGTTCTCGACACCGACCCACTCGGGAGACGCCTCGGCCGTGCCGATTTGTTCGGAGCAGACCAGGCGAATACCCGGACCCTGGCTCAATTCCG
Organism: Longimicrobiales bacterium; assembly: GCA_028823235.1. Lineage (NCBI taxonomy): Bacteria > Pseudomonadati > Gemmatimonadota > Longimicrobiia > Longimicrobiales > Longimicrobiales bacterium. The sequence continues at coordinate 3,053 of JAPKBW010000009.1, forward strand.
CACGGTGCAGCGTAAAATAGTCAGGATCTTCCGAGTACCTGCCATGGACGTACAAATCCTGTCCGTCACTCACCACAAGGTTGAGGGCGCGCACATACTCCGAGCGAGTGGTGATGACTCCGTCGAGACGCCGCAGCGCCGCCTCAATATCGCCGCCCGCTCCCTCGGCAAAGCGCATGAGAAGGCGCTGAAGACGCGCGGCGCCAGTCGCACCCGGAGTGGACAGCCGGACACCCCGCAGCTCCCCGTTGAAGGCGAACGCGACCTCATCCTCCATGAACGGCATGTTGTTTTCGACTACGATGCCCTCATTACGAAATGCACTGCGGGCGTGGATGACGGCCAATGAGGTGGGTGGTAACACGAACGCGGATTCCCATATGGGCTCGACTGACCGGTACCGCTGCCACCGTCCACGCTCCCGCCAGGCGACGCCCCAGCCGTGTCCCTGATACTCGGTGCTCGACTCGCAGGCGTCGGAGAAGGACTGAATCCACGGACCGACCGCGATTGGCTCGTCCGCTTTAATCGCAAAAATACGACACATATCAGCACTCAGACCGGGTGCAGGCCGGGGAAGCTCAAGCCAGCAGTCTCATCCCACCCCATCATGAGATTCATGGCCTGAACCGCCTGTCCGGCGGATCCACGCACCAGATTGTCGATGGCCGCTACGACGACGAGTCGGTTGGAGCGCGGGTCGAGCTCGAAGCCGATGTCACAGAAATTCGTGCCAGCCAGAAGCTTGGGCTCGGGGAACCGATAAGGACCGGACCGCTCCGACACGAGTCGCACGAAGGGCTCTTCAGCATACCGCTCACGGTAGAGGCGCCACACGTCTCGCTGAGTCAGGGCCTCATTCAGGAATACGTGTGCCAGCACCGCCGCCCCACGCACCATGTCGATGGCGGACACGCTCATGTGCACCTGAGCCGATCCCGAGCGACCGAGCGCCGCTTCGATTTCTGCGGCGTGACGATGCCCCGTCGCCTTGTACGGTCGGACCACGCCCGACCGCACGGGATGATGAGAGCCCGCGTTTGGGACTGCCCCACCCTCACTGGACCCGACCTTTACGTCGAGCACGGTGCGATCTCGGTGGACGACCCCAGCCTCGAACAGTGGAAGAAGTGCAAGGATGGATACCGTGGCGTTGCACCCACCCGTCGCGACGCGCTCCGCACCACGAAGTGCCTCCCGATTCAGTTCGGGCAGACCGTAGATGAACGTGGGCAGTAGGTCCGGTCGAGGATGAGTCCCGTAGTGCTCCTCATACAGAGAGATATCGTCTAGGCGGAAGTCCGCGCTCATGTCGACGATGCGGTCCGCTCGTCCCGACAGATCATCCCAGCGCTCGGAGGCTTCCCCGTGCGGCAGCCCGAGAAAGAGAACGTCACTGTGGGGGACGTCCTCCGGAGCGCAGAATGTCAGATCGGTCGAGCCACGTAGATTCGGATGAGCCTTGCTTACCGGCCGCCCCGCCAGCCGTCGCGACGTCACCCCCGCCACAGTGACTTCCGGGTGGGCCAGCAGCAGCCGCAGCAATTCCCCGCCGCCATAGCCCGAGCCTCCAAGGATCGACACGTGGGTCATTCGTGCACGCCTCCGCACATACCGAGCACGGCTGCGGCCATCAGACCTGGAATGTCCACGCCGGTTGAGTCGACTGAGTTCCGAAACTCCATCGTCGCGTTGACCTCGTTGACTTGATAACCGTCGCTGGTCTCGAACAGGTCAACCGCGACCATACCACCGCCAACCGCGTGCGCGGCTGCCACCGAGGTCGCTGCGAGGTCGGCATCGACCTCGCGCCCCTCGGCCGAAGCACCAAGCGCTGTGTTCGTCCGCCAGCCGGTGGAGCGACGGGTGATTGCCGCAACACAGCGATCGCCGATCACGAAGGCTCGGACGTCGCTGCCACCGGTCTCGACGAACCTTTGTAGATAGGTGACCGCATGCGGTGCACCGCCGATGGCCTCCTTATGCTCGAGGGCCAGCTCGAGTGCATCACGATCATTCACTTTCCCGATCAGGCGCCCCCACGACCCGATCACTGGCTTCACCACGAGCGGATATCCGATCTCGGCGGCGGCCGCGAGTCCGGACTCGGGTGCGAACGCAATCGACGCACTGAGCGTGGCCACCTCGGCTGCGAGGAGCGCAATCGTAGTCCGTGCCTTGTCACCACAGGTCTCGATCACCTGGCCCGAGTTCACGGGACGCCCACCACAGCTCTCGAGCCAATGGGCCAGCACAGCGTTTCTCCACTGGCTCTTTGAGCGAAGAAGAACTGCATCACACACCGGGATCACGGAAGGCCAGCTAGCAAGATCTCCACCGATCCGACGGTCATCGACCACGGTCAGCTCGACCCCACGAGCCACAAAGGCCTGCCTGAGCATTTTTTCCTCAGGCCGCAGCCCCGAGCACACGAGGACGACAGACGGGCCGGGCGACCCGGGCGCACCCCGTCCCTCAGTCGCCTCGGTCACTACTCACCCCAGTCCTCGGCGGACATGGGAGCCTCGGCGAGCACAATGGTGGGAAGAAGTTGCGTGACTTCCAGCTCACAACCGCAGTCGTCGCAGTCGATCAGCTCACCCAACATCGCGTCGGACGGTGCGTCGAGGGCGCCCGCGCAGACGGGACATTCAAGAGAGGTGGCAACAGACATCGGAGGCTCCAGTGCAGGATTCACAGTTCATTCGGAGCGGGATGATGGACACAACCGTGACGGACACGAAGGAATCAAGTAAAATCACATATACTTCACAGATTTTGTTTGGTATCGCACATTTATGAAAAAAATATCAGACGCGGTCGCGGAGATCGTCGCAAACGACTGGGTACTCAAGGTCGGTCTCGCAAAACGGCTCATGAATCTGAGTCAGGTGGCCCGCCACATTCACGCGACGGTCGAGGCACGCACCCAGAAGAGCGTGGAGGGCGGGGCAATCACCATGGCCCTGTCACGTCTGCGCGACGACCTGCCTCCACTCGATGACAAGCTTGGAATCGGACTGGCCGATCGAGTCACAGTCCAGAGAGGCTTGGCGGTCCTCACCTTCGCCAACACCCCGGAGGTGCATGTGGGCCTCCTCACACTGCAGCAGCGGGTCCGTGAGCGGGACCGTCACCTGACGCTCACAGAGGGCATACGTGAAATCACCCTCATCATCGACGAGAGTCAGCTGGACACTGTCTACAAGACGGTAGGCCGCCGCCCCCAGCGGATCAGTCCGGGAATCGCGAGCCTCTCGGTCTCACTGACAGAGGAGAATCTCGCGACACCAGGCATCCTCTATCGGCTCCTTCAACCCCTCGCGCTTCAGGGCGTGAACCTCGCGGAGGTCGCGTCGACGACGAGCGAATTCCACGTCTACATCGATGAGGCTGACGTGATGCTGGCACTCGAATCGTTGTACGCCGCGTTTCGGTGAGTTCTCTCATCTCCGCTACGCGCGACCACGCCCGAGCCACACCCAACCCTAGACACGGCGCTCGAGGCCGAAGCCCTGCACGCTTCACGTCAGAGGTGACCGAAAGGACGTGTCGGGTGCGCTGATCGGATTCCTAGTCACGATCGCGTGATAAGCACAGCCAGAGATCGTGAGATAGTGGGAGCCGGAGCCAGAACGCCTCGCTACATTCTCACGGCCGTACTTCCCGCCACATCATCGCAGTTTCCATGAGCCCATCAGAACAGAGAACCCCGCTTCGGCGCGCGCTGATCATCACTGCGCTGATCGCTTCTGGCGAAGCGGTTTTCCTGCTCCCGTTCGTTCTGGCTCGTGTTTTCCGACCGACCTTCCTCGATGTCTTCGGGGTCACCAACCTCGAGCTCGGAACGGCGTTCTCGTTCTACGGGATCGTGGCCATGGCAGCCTACTTTGCCGGTGGCCCGCTCGCCGATCGTTTCCCTGCCCGACGCCTCATGACCGCGGCGCTCATCGCGACGGGTCTCGGCGGTGTGGTCCTCGCGGGGATCCCATCGCTCTCGGTCATGAAAGCTCTCTGGGGCGTTTGGGGACTCACCACGATTCTCCTCTTCTGGGCTGCCATGCTCCGGGCCACGCGGGAGTGGGGCGGCACCGCCGCACAGGGTCGGGCGTACGGGCTACTCGACGGAGGACGGGGCCTCCTCGCCGCCGTGATCGCTTCCTTTTCAGTCCTGGTCTTTGCAACGATGCTGCCGAGCGATGTCGCATCGGCTACGGCGGCCGAGCGGGCTGCCGCGTTCCGCGCAGTCATCTGGGTTTTCACAGGCATGACACTCGTGATCGCAGCCTTCGTGTGGATCGTCGTGCCGGACATGGCACCCGATGCGGACACCGAGGCTCCGCCGAAGCTCTCACTGCTGGGCGTGAGCAAGGCCTGCCGGATGCCTGCCGTCTGGCTGCAAGCAATCATCGTGGTATGCGCCTACGTCAGCTACAAGGCGACAGATGACTTCTCGTTGATGGCCCGAGACGCTCTGGACTTCAATGAGGTGCAGGCCTCGGGGATCGGAACGCTCTCCTTCTGGATCAGAGCAGTCGTGGCGGTCGCTGCCGGATATCTAGGCGACCGGGTGGACTCCTCGAAAGTGATCCTCTGGGGCTTCGCTCTGGTGATCGGAGGAAGTCTTGTGATCGCCTCGGGGATCCTCGTGCCGGGAGTCGCCTGGATGCTGATCACCACGATCGTCACGACGAGCGTCGGTATCTACGCGCTCCGGGGCGTCTACTTCGCACTGCTCGCCGAAGGGTCTGTACCACTGGCTTTCACCGGCAGTGCTATCGGATTGGTGTCCGTTGTCGGATTCACGCCCGACGTATTCATGGGCCCTTTGATGGGGATCCTGCTCGACAATTCACCCGGGCTCCAGGGACATCAGCACGTGTTCGCAGCGGTTGCGATCTTCGGCGTCGTGGGCCTCGCTGCCACAGCGATGTTCCGCAGAATCACTCAGGTTTCCTGAAGCACCCATCACAAGGTCAGCCGGGCGTGTACGCGCCCTGCGAAAGTCGCAGAAGGAAGACCGCTGCAAGCTTCGTTCGGATCTCCATCGCCCTGAGATCCAGCGTCTCATCGAAGGAATGGGCCGCCGCCCCCATCCCCCCGATCGCAGCAAGCGCCGCATCGACGTACGGTGCCGCCGACGTGATGTCCGCACCCCCGAGGCGCATCGGATCGATCACCTCGATCGGGCCGATGCCCATGTCGCGGCTCGCCTGATCGTAGATCGCGTGCAGCCGGTAGTTCGACTCTCTTGGCGGCATCCCACTGGGCACGCCACGAACTTCTAGCGTCGCGCTCGTGCCGAGAAGATTCCGCGAAGCGATCTCTCTCATGCGAGCGATAACTCGCTCTCCCTGCTCGGCGGAGATCGTACGCAGATCCCCGGTCACCGTAGCAGTCTCCGCGACGACATTCGTCACGCCGGATGCCTGCCCCGCGTTGCCCGTCGCGTCACGCTCGACCTCGCTCCCGCCGAGAATGATTCCGGGATTGAAGGTGAGGAATTCCTCCCCCGCGAGTTCCTCCCGGAAACCATCAAGGATTCGAGCTGCCTCGAAAATCGCACCGTACCCGAGCTCTTCAGTGAAGATTCGAGACGAATGACCGCGCGTCCCGGTCGTTGTCAGAGTCCAGCCAGTACCACCACGACGGGCCACAGCGGCCGTCTCGGCAATCTCCAGTCCCTCGAACCCAAGAGCGACGTCCGCCCACTCGGCAGCCGTGACGAGGTCGCCGCGCGCGAGGTCGCGCGGCGAACCGATGCGCTCTTCATCCCCGATCATCGCGACCGTGAGATTCATCCCACCCAGCAGACCCTCCGACTCCAGGGCCTCCAGCGCCTGCAGCATGGCGACCAGTCCGCCCTTCATGTCGGAGACCCCCGGGCCCTTCACCGTCGCTTCATCGATACGCTCATACGTCTGGAATGGGTCCTCCGGGCGAAAGACCGTATCCAGGTGACCGATGAGCAGCATTTTCGTTCCCGACCCACGACGCTCAGCAAAGAGATGGCCGGCGCGGCCAAAGCCTGAGCCGTCGATCCAGCGAACGTCGAAGCCGAGAGCCTTGAATCGCGGGGTAAGGACGTCAGCCACCTCGCGTACGCCTTGGACGTTCAGCGTATAGCTGTTGAGGTTCGTGAGTTCCTCGAGCAGCTCGAGCGCCTCGTCGCGATGATCTTCGACCCACGCAGACATCGCGATCTCCGCGGGAACCGCCTGGGCCTGCAGCTCTAACGGAGCCAGACCGACGCCGACAGCCAAGGCAACAGTCGAAAAAGAGAAGACGCGCCAACTCGGCGAATGGCTCACAACAGACACTGACACAGACGACTCCGATTGCAATCTGGCAGACGGTTAGGCGTCATATAGCGCCTCCGTCAGTTGAATCCTGGACTCCAAAAAATGGGAGAGGGGCACGCCACGGACTTCAGTACCATCACGCTAGTCCCGACTCCAACGAGCACCAACGGGATGCTCACCGACAGCATATCCATGTCATCCACGATCTGCCGCAGGAGTCACGCTTCAACGACCGAACCGATGGCCCCCACCCCGAATTGAAGCGTGTCCCGACGTGCGATCGTGCCGATGCCGCTGATCCCTCCAGCCCCCGGGGCAGTAGGAATTCCGATCGCACGCGTTCGCTGAGACACGGTGAACGGCATCAGTGCGCAGGGGCGCACGCTCCGCGGTCGATCAGCTTGGCGTCCAGCGCGCACCAAGCCTGGCGTAGGCGATGATCGAGAAGCACAGGAGGTTCAAGCCAGCAAGACTTGGGTCCCCGCCGTGCGTCACCATGGTAAAAACAGCGCCACACATAATAAGGACAACAAGAACAGCGCCATAAGTGGCAAATTTGGGAATAAAGGCTGCGGCGGCTCCGAGCATCTCAAGGGCACCGACCACATAGGCGAAAACCGCGGGATAGCCCCAACCCGCAAAGGTCGCCATCCACATGTCCGACTGTAGGAACTTCGCGGACCCAGACCAAAGCATGACCCCTCCTGCACCGATGGTCAGAAGCCACACCAGAACGTTTCCGACCCTGCTATTCACTGCTCCCTCAAGATTCACAATCCCTCCTCAATGTCTTCCCAGCCAAAAACACTCGCCTATCGTGGACTCTGTGCAGGGACACCACAACCACGAGAATCGCTTCTAGCTGATCAGCCGACCCAACGCGTCTCGGCCGCCAACGACCGGAATCGAGATCGACGTGCCATCAAGATCGATGCTCAGCTGTGTCCCCGGCTCAGGGTGGAGCGTGAATTCCGCGTCGCTGGAGAAGATCATTAGCCCGAGCCGCTTCCCGGCTGGAACAATCTGATCGTCCGGCTGCAGGTCGAACGTCACTTTCCGAAATTCTCCAGGCACCAGCGGAACGCTTTCGCGGAGAGATGCGGCGTTCTGGGGATCCGCCCAGCCCCGCGTAACCACGTTGTCGACGAGCCGCCCTTCGGCTGTCCATGGCAACGCAACGAGCCACACCGAGAGGTTCGCAGCCGTGGCATTAGCCGCGACCCGGATTGTCACAGTCGTCACACCCGAGAGGTGGACGTCCTGCGTGAATTCAGGCGTCGCATAGAGCAGACGACTGCTGGAAGACGGAGCTTGGGCGAGAGCAGCACCCGTGAGCGACACGTCGTCGACGACCTCGCTGGTTCCACGTTCGCCAGAATTAGTGAGCGCCAGGACTCCCACACCATTTCCGTCACCCTGGGGATGCAGCGTAACGCTGGTCGCCTCCGGGTTGGGATAATCGCCGTACGGCGTGGGCGTGTTGTCTTCGACGTCCTCGCGCACAATCCACGCCTTAGGATCGTCCTCGACTCCGTTCTCCACGTCATACAGGTACCTCGTGAACCACCGGTTCATCAGCTCGTGCGGCGGCGGGCCACCGTGGCCACCCTGATGGTAGAAGATCTGAGTGGACACGCCTCGGTCTTTCAGTGCCTGCGAGATCCGATAGCTGTGCTCCGGCATGACGTTCCAATCATTGAATCCGTGCGACATCAGCGTCGCAGCCTTCACACCATCGATGACATTCAGATAGTCCCGGCCCGACCAGAAGTCGTTGTAGTCCCCGGTCACGCGATCCCGCCCAGCGGCCATCACCCCATCTCGCACCGTCAAGTTGCAGTACTCGCGGCCTTCCGGATCACCCGAGTTGATAAAGTCGTAGAGGACGTCCACGTCTTCACCGAGGTATCCACCAGGTGAGCGCACCAGACCGTTCGACCGGTAGTAGTGGTAGTACGACGTGTTCGGCGCGATCGGGATGATCGCCTCCAGTCCGTCGACGCCCGTGGTCGCGGCGGCCAGCGGCAGCGTCCCGTTATACGAGGTGCCGGTCATCCCGACCTTCCCCGTCGCCCAGAAGGCCTCCACTGGGTCGCCGCCATCGGCAGCCGTGTAGCCGTCAGCGCGACCGTTCAGCCAGTCGATGACCGCCTTCGGCGCGAGCGACTCGTTGATCCCACCGACCGTCGGGCACCCCTGAGACAGCCCGGTCCCAGGAGACTGTGAGTGGATCACCACGAATCCGCGCGGCACCCACGTGCCGACGTGGGAATTGGAAATGATCGGACGCCTGCTCTGATGCTGAATGGCCGGCATATCTCCGCGCACGGGTGGGGTGTCACCGATTTCGTGTTCAACATTCCAAAAATATTCGGGAGCGGTCGTCCCAGTTCCCGAGTAGTACGGCGAGGACTCGTACACGACCGCGAGCCGCAATCCCTCTTCCGTCTGGGCCGGGCGCGTCACGTCGACGTGCACCCTGTCCGGACGTCCATCACCGTCGGAATCAAACTCCGTCTCGACCCACAGGTCGTGCCGAATCCAGGTCTCCGGGTCCGCGAACGCCTCTACGATCTGAGCCTGGCCATCGATAAACGTCGGCTGTGGGCCCGTGGGCGTCAGCGCGATCGAGGGCGCCTGCGCCTGAGCGCACTCAAATGAAAGCGCGAAGGCGGCGGCTGTCGATGCAAGTGTCAGGGAGAAGCGGAGCTTCATGGTCTTGGTCCGTATGCGTGTATCAGTGTGGTGCCGAAAACGGCTCGCCAACCTACACAGCTCTCGTCTCGATGTCACAACGATACCTCACAATCCGAGGTCGTACTGTAATCCCGTGAATGTCAGCCGATGATGAGGCGTCAGGCCGAGTTCGTCGATGGCCGCACGGTGCTCTGCGGTTCCATACCCCGCATTTCGATCCCATCCGTAGCCCGGGTAGCGGCGCGCGAGCCGCTGCATGAGTCGATCCCGAATCACCTTTGCGACAATCGAAGCACAACCGATCGAATGGATGAGGGCGTCACCATCCACGATCGCCTCATGCTCACGGCCCAGGTACTTCACATAGAGGCCATCGATCACGATATGGCCGGGGGCTTCGGACAAGTGATCCAGAGCTCGTCCCATGGCGACGGTCGTAGCCCGGAGGATGTTGCGACGATCAATCTCTCGGACCGACGCAGCCCCGACACCGACGCTCGTCGCTGCACCGAGGATGAGATCGAACAGCTCTTCGCGTACCCGACTCGACAGCTGCTTCGAGTCGTCAGCTCCCTCTACATGGAGCCCTTCCGGCAGGACAACTGCCGCGGCCACCACCGGTCCGGCGAGGGGACCCCTTCCTGCTTCGTCCACACCTGCCACCAAAAGATCGCGGCCCCAGAACCGCCGCTCGTACTCGAGCAGGTCCTGGGGCCGCGTAGATCCGGAGTCTTCCGGCGTCATAGCCGGACCCGATCAGCGCTGCGAGCGCTTCTCTTTGATTCTCGCCGACTTACCGCGACGACCACGCAGATAGTAGAGCTTCGCTCGGCGAACTCGGCCGCGGCGAACCACCTCGACGCCAGCTACCGTCGGCGCATGGAGCGGGAAGATGCGCTCGACCCCGATACCACTAGAGATCTTGCGGACCGTGAACGTCTCATCGACGCCGCCGCCCTTACGGCCAAGACAGACACCCTCGAACACCTGGATCCGCTCTTTCGCACCCTCGCGAACGCGGTACAGGACTTTCACGGTGTCACCAGGAGCGAAGTCCAGGGTGTCCTCCCGGAGCTGCTCTTTCTCGATTTCTTTGATTATGTCAGTCATTCCAAAACCCCAACAACACGGCCGGAGGCGTTCCGGCAGAGACAACTAACATAATGCAGGCCAAAGAGACGGTGAAGCCCCTGAACGGGCTGTATTCAGCATGTTCACACGGCCCCAAACCCTTGGCCCACCGAACCATCCACACCATGTTGGCTGACCCCGAAACCTCGCAGAAATCCGGAAACATCATGTCCTCGACTCGTCGCTTCCTTCTTGGCCTCAGCACTTTGCTCGTCACCGCGTGTGTCGGCGATACCGCTCAAGACACGACTCCCGCGCTCGCCGACGCCGACATGCCGAGAGCGGCTCGACTTGAGGCCCTGCTGTCGACCCTCGCAGCCGACTCGATGGAAGGCCGGAGAACGGGCACTCCGGGAATCCATCGCGCCGCGGTTTTTCTCGCTGCAGAACTAGAGCGATACGGTGTCGAATCTGCCGGAGACAATGGTTTCCTGCAGACGATTCCGATGGCTCGCGTCACGGTGGATACGCAGGACGGCTCGCGTGAACGGCTCATCATGCCCATCGACACGGACAGCTTCGACACGATCTCCGCAGGGCAGGTGATCATGACCGAAGGCAATGTCGTCGGGATCATTCGGGGCTCGGATCCGGCAGTAGCAAGCGAGACCGTCGTCTTGGGCGCCCACTTCGATCACGTCGGTATCGGGAATCCCGTTGCCGACGAGGCCGGGGTCATGGATTCGATTTACAACGGAGCTGACGACGACGGGTCAGGCACGGTAGCGGTGCTCGAGATCGCACGAACTCTCATGGAAGGCACCTCGCCCCGTCGGACAGTCGTCATCCTGTTGAGCACCGGTGAAGAGATGGGGCTTCTCGGGACTCGCTGGTACATCGAAAATCCGGTCATGCCGATAGCTCAAACCGTGGCGGACCTCCAGATCGAAATGATCGGACGTCCGGATGACGCGGTCGGAGGCTTCGGACGTGCGTGGCTGACCGGGTACGAGCGCACCACCATGGGTGACCAGCTTGCGGAGGCCGGTTCACCGATCGTCCCCGATCCAAGGCTCGATCAGAATTTCTTCTTTCGCAGTGACAACATCGCGTTTGCCCGAATCGGCATCCCGGCGCACACCCTCTCTTCGTTCAATCTCCACGGCGACTACCATCAGCCGTCTGACGAGGTCGACAAGATAGATTTCGCCCACATGGCCGCACTAGTCGAAGCCGCAGTTGAGGCGATTCGCTTCCTAGCAGATGGCCCGACGCCCGACTGGAAAGAGGGCGGAATGGAAGGTCTGAACGGGAACCAGTAGGCTCTGGCAGACCAGCGACTCCGCACTCCAAGTTGGCGGGGTTAGTCGACCTTCAGTTCGGGACGCTGCTTTCTCGTCACGCGCTCCGACTCTTCGGTCCTCCACTTCGTGATGCGGGCATGATCACCTGACCGAAGGACCTCGGGCACCTCATGACCGCGGTACACAGCCGGTCGGGTGTACGACGGTGCGGACAGGTGGGCCGCATCGTAGAACGAGTCGGTGGCAGCGGCGTCGTGATCACCCATCGCACCCGGGAGCAGACGAACGATTGCGTCGGTCATGACGAGCGCGGCGAACTCACCACCGGACACGACGAAGTCACCAAGTGACAGTTCTTCTGTCGCGAGGTGGTCGGCCACACGCTGGTCGACGTCCTTGTAGTGGCCGCACAGAAATGTGACCTCGGGCTCGACGCTGAAGCGAACGGCATCTGTGTGCGTGAAGCGCTTGCCGCGCGCCGACAACAGAATGATTGGACCACTCGGCGCCAGGTCCTCGATCGCCTCGAAGAACGGTTCGGGTTTCATCACCATGCCAGCTCCTCCCCCATACGGGAGGGCGTCGACGGTCTTATGCCTGTCGTGCGTGTACTCCCGCAGGTCGACCGGGTTGTACATGACAAGGTCGGCCTCCGCCGCACGCGCGGGAATGGACAAACCGAGCGGGCCCTCAAAGAAGTCCGGAAAGATCGAGACAAGATTGATCCGCATCGGCTGGGACGCGTCGCTCACGACCCTCGTGCTTTCCCTAATTGCTGGAGGTCCAGCAACCCATCGGGGGGGGCGATCACAATGCGGGCTTTCTCGAGGTCTACTTCCACCACGATCTCGGGACGGTACGGGACCATGATGACACCGTTCTCACCTTGCACCTCGAGAAGGTCCGTGGGCCCCATTTCGAACACCTCAGTCACTCGGCCGACTTCGGTATCGTCGGTCGTGAAGACCGTCATCTGGAGCAACTGATGGTAGAACACCTCGCCCTCGGCGAGCGGTTCGATGTCCTCAAAGGCGCGGTACAGGTAGAGCCCCTTGAGCAGCAGCGCTTGCGAAAGGTCTTCGACACCGCCGAAGTGCACCAAGAACCCTTTTTGGTGTGGGCGGATCGACATGACTCGAAGCGGAGGCATGTCCGGGTTCGGCGCATCATCAGCCTCCCCACCCAATGACAAAACCACCCCGGGAGCGAGTGCGCTCTCGGGGTGATCCGTCAGGGGCCAGACGAAAAACTCGCCCTTGGTGCCATGGGGTTTGTTCAGCTGCCCGACGACGAGGTGACTCGGGTCATTGAGACCCATGTGGTTCGAGAGGTCCGAGGTTACTCGGACTTCTCCTCCTCGGCTGCGGCGGTAGCGGCTTCGGCTGCAGGAGCTTCTTCCGCAGCAGCTTCAGGAGCAGCTTCTTCAGCAGCAGCCTCAGGAGCCTCTTCCTCGGCAGCTTCAGCTTCGGGAGCAGCCTCAGCCGCGGCAGCCTCGGCAGCAGCAGCGGCAGCGGACTCGGCTTCGGCCGCAGCAGCGGCCTCCGCTTCAGCGGCTTCAGCAGCCGCAGCATCTTCAGCAGCCTTCGCCTCAGCGGCCTTCTCGGCCTCAACCTTCCCTTCGGCAGCGCGACGTGCAGCCAGCTTCTCCGCACGCTTGGCCTCACGGGCCTCCGCACCTTCCTCGCCGACCGCAACGATGTTGTCACCACCACGCCGGGCCTTGGCAATGAGTGACTTCAACGTGCCAGACGGGCTCGCACCCTCGCTGATCCAGTGATCCACGCGTTCGAGATCGATCACGAGGCGAGCGGGGTCCGAAAGAGGCTTGTAGTAGCCCAGCGTCTCAACGAAACGACCGTCTCGCGCCGACGTGCTGTGGGCTACGACAACCCGGTAATGGGGCTTCTTCTTCCGGCCCATGCGCCGGAGTCGAATACGTGCTGGCATCTTGTGTTCTGCGGTTGGTCTTACGGTTCGCGCTGTGTTACTACCCAGCGTATGCCCCTTCGCAGTCCGAACGACCGGAAAAAGAGCAGACGCAAAGAATAAAAGGGTCTAGTGGACCTGTACAGCGATGCGGCGGCCTTAATCGAACTCCAATACGGGGGGCGCCTGATCCTTTCCGACGCGTCCCGTCTCCACCTCGGCCTTGAAGTAGTTCTCGCCCTTGACCGGCGCGCCCACGAGACGACGGAGCAAAGCGATCTGACCGACGTGCGTCAGCGCGTCGGCGAAGGGTCCCTGAAACAGTCGCTAAGCCGGACGGCCCAGAGGCTCGGCAGACGCCAGGCGTGCGTCGACCACGGCGAGCCCGGCGAAGAACCGTTCGAGCTGCCGGTCCCAGTCGTTCGAGCCATCCTCACTCCAGCGACGCTCCCCATCGGCCAATGCGAGTCCCCACGCGAAGAGATCGCCCATGTGCGAAAGGATTTCGACGGCTCTGCGTGAGCCTGGAGCAGCCCGGTACGATCCAAATCCTTCGGGTGCATCCAGAAGAGCCTTCCCCCCGCGGTACGCGATGGTGGCAACCATGTGGCGCAGCAGCGTACGCTCGTCGTTCATGCCCACACCTCGGAAAAGAGTCGGGTGAAGTTCTCGCCAAGTACCTTATCGATGACGGCAGCCGTGTGCCCACGGGTCGACATCATCTCCCCGATGGTTTCCAGGCGGCGGGGGTGGTTGAGATCCGGAACGTAGGGAATCGTGTCTTCCCGAGGTGCTGCGATCCCGGCCGCTGACCGCTGCGCCGACACCGCGTCAAACGCCGCCGGGAAGTCACCGCTCACGTCGAGCGGCATGATTCCCTGATCACTTCCGATGCCGACGTGGTCCTCACCACACACATCGAGAGCGTGCTCCAGGTGAGTCAGAACGTCCTCAGCCGTCGGCGGACCGCTCGCGCTCAGGAACGGCATCAGGTATACGCCGAACACGCCGCCCCGGTCAGCGAGCAAGCGCATGGTGGCGTCATCTTTGCTGCGGGGGTGGCGATACACGGCGTTACAACCGGAGTGCGTAATCGATACCGGGCCGGTCGACGCCTGAATCCCATCGGTCGTCGTCTGCGCTCCGCAGTGTGACAGGTCGACCAGAATGCCGAGCTCATCCATCCGCGCTACGGCTTCAATCCCCAGAGCGGTCAGGCCGGTATCGTTCGGCGAGAGACATCCGACCCCGATTCGATTCTCGACGTTGTAGGTCAACTGGACGATGCGGAGGCCGTCCGCATAGAAGTCGTTGAGTCGACCGAGGTCTTCCTCGAAGGGCACCGTGTCCTGAAAGCCGAAAATCAACCCAAGGCCCCCTCGCCGCTTCACGGCCCGGATCTCCTCGACCGAACGAACCACAGAAAGAACGTCCGGATGCGCTTCAGCTTCTCCGATCCAGCCTGCAATTTTCGCGACCGTGGCCTCGTAGGCTGACTCACTCTCGGACGGCCGAGCGTTTACAGTCAAATTCACTGCCGTGATGCCAGAAGCCCTGACGTATTCGAGCGCGGCGTCCGATAGAGGTCGCACACCCTGTGGAATATTGAACTGGACAGGGCCCGCGAGCGCGTCAACGATCAAGCCGTCGTCATACCCGGACCAAGCAGCGGACACCACACCCTCGGAGGACTCAGAGGTGTCTCGGGGCCCGCAACCGAAGGTGCCCAGAGCCGCCGCGGCCATACCTGAGATCCGCAGAAAATCCCGCCGCTGGATCGTCATGCCGGACTCTCGCGCCGATCTCGCAAGCCATCCTCAAGGTCAGCACCAAAGTCGTCCGACACGATGGCCGGACGCCCGAGCGCCCGGAGCCGATTATTCAGTTGTGCGAGCTCTCCATCGAGAAATTTCTGGATGGCCTGCTTCGCTCCTTCCAGACGGTCGGTCAGTACCTGGTGCACCTCCCGCTGCTGCGTCGTGGGGACGAAATCCGATCCCTTCCAGTCGACGTCAGATGCTAGCGCACTGAAGCGACCGTACAATCGCATCGGGTTCCGGAACGAGTCTTCGCGAGCGCCGGTGAGGTTCACGTCGACGAGGGCACCCTCCAGCTCCGTTGCGACCGCCGTGAGTCGCTCGAGTTCAGCCCACACCTCCGCCGCCTCAGCATCCCGGGCAAGAGCTGCCTGCGCCGCCCCTAGTTGCACTCGGGTGTGCTCCATTCGTTCGATCACCGAGGTGATGTCGGTGATCTGATCTCTCATCCCCAACGAAAAAGCCACCTGCTCCTCGATCATGCCAAGTGTCCCCGTCGAATAGGGGTCCTTGAGGACGACCAGCGGCTTCGTGAACTCCTCGCCTCCGATCGTGGCCCGGACGGTATAGCTGCCGGGCACCGCGAGCGGCCCTCGCTGTCCGCGAATCAGGTCGATATCCCAGACATAGACCACGCGGTCCCCGCCCTGCTCCAGTGGGACCCAGTCGCGTCCAGGCGGCTTCGTGTAGAACCGCGGAAGATCAGGCGCCGGGTGTCGCAGGTCCCAGTAGACACGGTTGAGCCCTACTCCCCCGGGCCCATTCAACGTCCGCACGACCTCGCCCGCACCGTCCTCGATCTGGATCGACACTCGGCCCCCGTCGTCGCCGTCGCCCGCAACGAAATAGTCGATGCTCGCACCGTACTGAGGATCGCGCCCAGTGCTCAAGCTCGACTCGGTCTTTACTCCCTGGACCTCCTGCCACCGATAGGCATCGCGGACGTCGAACAGCGTATTCGTCGCAGTGGTCTCTTCGTCCAGGCCTCGTAGGGAGCCGATGTCATCTAAGATGTAGAACCCGCGTCCGTACGTCGCGACGACGAGATCGTCGAAGCGCTCCTGAATGGTGAGCCAGTAAACCGGCGCGGGTGGCATATTCAGCCGCAGCTTCGACCAGTTCGCTCCATCATCAAGCGTCACCCAAAGCGAGTTGTCCGTCCCGGCGAACAGCATGCCCGGGCGTTTCGGATCTTCTCTCACAACGTGGACGAAGGAGTGCGGTGACTGGGGGATCCCGTCGCTGATGCGAGTCCAACTCTCACCAAGGTCAGACGTCTTGTAGATCCACGGGTCGAAGTTCCCCATCTGGTGGAGGTCGACGGAGATGTATGCCGTCTCTTCATCGAAACGGGACACTTCGATGTTGCCGACCGTACCCCACGGGGGGAGGTCCGGGATGTTCTCCGTCACGTTCGACCAGGTAGTGCCATCGTCTCTGGTCAGCTGTACCTGTCCGTCGTTGGTACCGACCCAGATCGTGCCTGGCTCATGGGGAGACTCAGCGATCGCAAAAATCAGTGACCCGTCGTACGTCATGAGATTGTCGATCGCGACCCCGCCTGAGGACTGCTGGTGGTCCTTCAAATTCAGCGTCAGGTCAGGACTGATCTCCCGCCATGAGTGTCCGCCATCCGACGTCCGATGGACGTACTGGCTCCCCACGTAGACGACATCCGAGTCGTGTGGAGAGATATGGATCGGGAAGTTCCAGTGCCACCGGTACCGCATGTCAGCCGGCGCCCATCCATAGCCGGCTTCTGGCCAGACCCTGACGTTGCGCACCTGCTTGTTCCGGTGATCGTAGACCTCCAGTCCGCCGTCGTAGCAGCCCGACCACACCACGTTGGCATCGTCAGGGCGTGGCTGAGAAAAGCCTGATTCGCACCCGCCCACGTCCTGCCAGAGGCCAAGCGGAATCGAACCGGTGCGCGAATTCGATGGGCCCCGGTACGAGTACCCGTCCTGCCGGTTGCCGTAGACGTTGTAAGGGATCTCGTCGTCGACGGCGACGTGGTACATCTGCGCAACCGGAAGTCGGATGTTTCGAAACGTCCGACCGTCCATGGACACATTGGTGTTGCCAACGTCATCGCCGACCATGATTCGATCAGGGTCAGTTGGGTCAATCCAGATATCGTGAGTGTCGCCGCCACCATTGCCCGGATTCGAAACAAGCGTCTTCCCGCCATCGACCGACACACTGTACCGGACGCTGATGAAGTAGAGCTTGTCGGCGTTCTCAGGGTCGACAGCAATGCGAGTGTAGTAGGGCGCCCGCTCGTTCATCGTGTGATTCGTCGAAACGTGCGACCACGACCGACCATAATCGTCGGAGCGATAGAGTCGCGGGGACTCCTCCTCGGTCAGAACATAGACACGCCCGGGGTCACTCCTCGCGACCTCGAGGGCGATCTTCCCGATCGTCTGGTCGTTGTTCGCCGGCAGGCCGCGGCCGACGGAGGAGACGCGCTCCCATTCGTCGCCACCATCGATGGTCCGCCAAACGCCGGAGTCAGGACCGCCCGAGTTCAGGCCCCACGTGTTGATGTGGATGTCCCAGATCGCCGCATAAAGAAAGCGCGGGTTCGTGGGGTCGATCGCTAGGTCGATGCATCCGGACTCCTCACTGACATGCAGAATGAGGTCCCAGCTCTCGCCGCCGTCCTCTGTGCGGTAGACCCCTCGGGTGGCCTGCGGTCCATACGTGTGACCGAGTGCGCATGCGTACACGATGTCGGGATTCGTCGGATGCACACGGATACGACCGATGCGTCCGGAGTCGCCCAGCCCCATGCGCTCCCACGTGGCCCCAGCATCGACCGACTTGTAGATGCCATCGCCCATGGCATGAGCGGGCCGAATCAGGAACGTCTCACCCGTCCCTACCCACACCTGATTCGCGTCGGACGGGGCCATCGCCAGCGCCGACACGGAAGAGGCCTCCTGATCATCGAAAATCGGACGCCAACGAACACCGCCGTCTTCGGTCTTGAATAGACCTCCCGAGGCAGCACCCGCATACATCACGAGAGGATTGCCGGGTTCACCCATGACGGAGATGATCCGATTTCCGTCAGGACCGATGAAACGGTAGGAGAGACCCTGAAGCTGATCAGGGTCGACCGCCTGACCGGAGATTCGGCCGGCGGTCGTGAACGTGATCACGAAAAGCGTGAGCGCCACGAGCCCGGCCTTGAGAAGCCTGGCCGCCTGACCGAGCGAGCGGCAGGGTTCTACAGACGGAGTGTCTTCGAAGAGACCGGATACGGAGTTCAGGATGCTGCTCCTGGACGGATAAGTCGATGATTTCACGGAGGCCGACACATTGGCCGGAACCCATGCGCCCCGCCATCCCTCACCGCACGTCAACAATGGGCAGAACCCCACTCGGACCCCAGGCTCTGGCAATAAAGACCACACCGTCCAAGGGTCACCATCTCCTCAGCACCTCAGCGTGCGACGGCTAGCCGTTGCCCTACCCGCAGTCTCCGCTAGAGCCCTATCGCCCGAAGGGCATTCCCGGCATGCCACCCCCGCCCATGCCGCCCATCATGCCCTTCATCTGCTTCATCATCTTCTGCATCTCTTTGAACTGCTTCATGAGACGATTGACCTCGGAGACCGGTCGTCCGCTTCCCTTCGCGATTCGTGCGCGGCGTGATCCGTTCAGGACTTTCGGATTTTTCCGTTCTTCCAGGGTCATAGAGAGGATGATGGCCTCCACGTGCTTGAATCGCTTGGCGTCCATGTTGGCGGCAGGGATCTTCATCTTGCTCGCACCAGGAATCAGCTTCATGAGCTGATCCATGGGGCCCATCTTCTGGATCTGCTTCATGGCGACGAGGAAGTCCTCGAGCGTGAACCGACCCTGGCCGAGAACCTTCTTCGAAAGCTTCTCCTGCTCTTCTTGATCGAAAGAGACCTGCGCGCGCTCCACGAGCCCGACGACATCCCCCATCTGAAGGATGCGCCCGGCCAGTCGCTGTGGATCTGCAGTGTCGAGGTCGTCGAGTCCTTCGCCGACACCGATGAACTTGATCGGTTTTCCGGTCACACTATGAATGGAAAGTGCAGCTCCGCCTCGAGCGTCACCGTCCATCTTCGTCATGACGATACCGGTGATCCCCAGGGCATCGTCGAAACCTTTCGCGATCGTGACCGCCTCCTGGCCGGTCATCGCATCAGCGACGAGCAGGATTTCGGCGGGCTTCACTGCGTCCCGGATCTTGCCGAGCTCATCCATGAGCGTCTCGTCGATCTGGAGACGGCCAGCCGTATCTACGATGAGCAGCTGGTGCTTCAGTTCGATGGCGCGCTCGCGAGCCTCCAGAGCAGCAGCAACCGGATCGCACCCAAACTCTCCGGCGAAGACTTCGGCGCCGATCTGCTCACCGAGCGTCTGGAGCTGTTCGATCGCCGCGGGCCGCTGAAGATCGCAAGCGGCGAGCATCGGGGTCCGGCCCTCACGGCCGAGCCGCTTAGCGAGCTTCGCCGTCGTCGTGGTTTTTCCGGCTCCCTGTAGCCCGACCATGAGAATGACCGTTGGACTCGAAGGGGCTCGTTCCAGGGTGGGGCTGCCGTCCCCGAAGAGATTCGCGAGCTCGTCATGCACGATCTTCACAATCTGCTGTCCGGGCGATACAGACTTCAGAACCTGCTCGCCCAAGGCACGCTCCTGCACTCGACCCAGAAAATCGCGCGTGACCTGGAAGTTCACGTCAGCTTCGAGGAGGACGCGTCGGACCTCACGCAGCCCCTCCTTAATCATCGGTTCGGTGAGGACACCGCGCTGGCGCAGCTTTTTCAGCGCGCCATCGAGTTTGGTTCCGAGTTCGTCAAACATGGGGTTGGCTGCCTCCCGACCGCCCTTCACCGCTCTACCACCGTCTCTCCGGCGGACGATTCGGCCCGAAAACTAGTAAGGTCCAGCCGCGACAGGTAAGACTGGCATCAACTTTGCGACACAAAGTAGATTGTGACTATCAAAAAAGTGAGGCGTGCGAACGGAAAGCGGACGCCCAGTTAGAAAAGGTCAATAATGAGCGCGATTACCGAGTTCCTGTTCCCAGCGCCCGCAAAGAGAACCGCGGGCGCGATCGTGGGTTGGTGGGAGAAGCGACGCTTCGCCTATAACGTGGCGGTTGGGTCGAGTGGGCTCGTCTCGCTTGGCCTTACGTGGCTGCTCTGGGCCCTGCCACCGAACGGGGCATCGCCAGGAATCCCCTGGGTGGTGCCTGTCGTGTTCGGGGTCGCGGCGAACATCTGCTACACCCTGGGCCCGGCCGTCGAACTCGCGGTCGAGAAGATGTTTGGGCGCGACATACTCCCTACAGGGCCGGTCCTCTACAGGATGGGCTTGACCTTTTCCGTCGGCCTGACATTCCTGCCGATGCTCATGGCGCTCTGGTGGCTGGTCGTGCGTGGCGTCATGGCAATTTTCTGACCGCCCAGCACCCTACCCGACGGGAATGATCTGATCGCGCTTGGTTCCGACCGACACCCACCGGACCGGAGCGTCTGTCAGCTCTTCGATTCGATCAAGATACGCCCGGGCATTGGTGGGAAGGTCTTCGAGTTTCCGCACATCGCCAGTCGGAGCCTCCCAACCCGGCATCGTCTCGTAGACCGGTTCGATTTTCGTCAGCGATGACGTGTCCGCTGGGAAAAAATCCCGCACACTGCCGTCCGGCATGCGATATCCGATAGCGACCTGCAGCTCGGGCAGCGTGTCGAGGACATCGAGTTTCGTGACGGCGATCCCCGTCAGCCCGTTCACCTGAGACGCAAAGCGCGCGAGCACTGCGTCGAACCAGCCGCACCGACGAGGTCGACCGGTGGTGGCACCGAACTCGCCACCAAGCGCACGCACATGCGCGTCCATCTCGGGCTCGAACGCACTCGGGAGCGGGCCCTCACCGACACGCGTTGTATAGGCTTTCACCACGCCGATCACATCGGTGATCGCGGTCGGCCCGATTCCTGTCCCGGTCGCTGCGCCTCCTGCAGTCGTGTTCGAGGAGGTCACGAAGGGGTAGGTCCCGTGATCCAGGTCGAGCGCGGTGCCCTGAGCACCCTCGAGCAGCACCTTTCGGCCGCCCTTGAGGGCCGCGCTGATTTCCGGACCCACATCTGTCGCCAAGGAGAGTAGTCGATCGCTGAGCGCCAACGTGTCTTCCATCGCCTGTTCGAGTTCGTCGGAACTCACCCCAAGTGCGTCTAGGCGTCCAACCACCCGCGACATCGCGGCATCGAGCCGCCTGCCTAGGCGGTCACGGTCGAGGAGGTCTGCCACGCGCACCCCGCGGCGGCCCGCCTTGTCCTCATACGCAGGGCCAATCCCCCTGCCCGTCGTCCCGATCTTCACGGCGGCAGCCTTGTCGACGGCCTTGTCGAGAATCTTGTGGTACGGCATGAGAAGCTGAGCGCGGTAGCTCACGCCGACGCGTCCTTCGATGTCGATCCCTCGGGCCACGATCGCGTCGTACTCGGCAAAGAACTGACCGACGTCGAGGACGACTCCGTTTCCGAGCAAACACCGGCGGCCTTCGTGCAGAATCCCCGACGGGATCTGATGAAGAATGAACTCGGCATCGTCTACGTGGACGGTGTGGCCGGCGTTGGCGCCGCCCTGATAGCGGGCAACGATATCGACGTTCTCAGCGAGCACATCGACGATCTTGCCCTTGCCTTCATCACCCCACTGACAGCCGACGATGACGGTGCAGGAACCCTGAGCAGGCATGCGTACCTCAAAAAGAAACGGGTCCGTCCCCTGGAGGGACGGACCCATGACTAGTATACCCTTTGAAAAAAAATAGGCGGGCCTCACAGGAGTGTCAACGCATTTTGTCGGCCGTTGGCGCTCCGCTTGAGCTCGGGCGTCCGCTCCTCGCTAGACCTCCGCCCGCGTAAGGAGACCTGCTCCCACCAGGATGCCCTGGATCTCTTCGATCCGCTCTGCGGATGCGGACTCAAGCGGCGGCCTTGGTACTCCTCCATGCAGGCCGAGGAGGTCCGTCGCTGCCTTCACACCCGGCACGCCCATCCCACCAACGATCTGCTGATGGACCGGTGCGATCTGCTCCTGCAGACGGCCCGCATGTGCGGTCCGTCCCTCCGCAAAGGCAACCGAGATCTCAGCAGCCTCGGCTGCGGCCAGCAGGCCCACGGCAACAATCCCTCCGGTGGCGCCCAACTCGAGCGCCGGGTAGAGCAGTGCGCCACTACCCACAAGCACCTGGAAGTCGTCAGCGGTCGCGTCGACCAGCTCGCCCACGAGGTCGAGCTTCCCACGTGAGTCTTTGATCCCGGCGATGTTGGGGTGCAGGGAAAGCTCGGCGATCAGTCCGGTCGGCAAGTCGAGTGTGCTCATGCGAAGTGGAACCTGATAGATGAGCACAGGCACCGGAGACGCATCCGCCACGGCCTTGAAGTGACGAGCCAACACGGACGGTGACATCGCGCCCTTGAAGTACGCCGGGGGACTCACAAGGACCGCGTTCGCACCCGCCTCCGCAGCCTGTTTAGTCAGGTGAATCGTGTGGCGCGTCGACTCGGAACCCGTGCCGACGATGATGACCGCGTCCTCCGGTACGACCTCGACGGCGGCGGCAATGAGGGTCTGCACCTCGGCCTCGTCGAGGAATACAGACTCACCCGTCGACCCCGCGATGAGCAATCCGCTCACCGGATTGTCAAACCATGTCCGCAGATTCGACCGGAACGCGACCACGTCGATATCCTCAGTCACGGGGTCAAAGGGGGTCGTTACCGGAAGAAAGGTCCCGCTGAAATCCACTGTGCTATGTGACATACGGCTCCGTCAGCCTCCCATCAGTTTAGTCATTTCGTCTTGAGGTCCCTGCGTTTCCTGCGCCCCACTGCTGGCGGCCTCTTCCCCGAACATGTTCATCGTCAGGTCGAAGTCTGCGGGGTTGTTCGCGGCAGATTTCGCAAACTCGAAATCAACCTCTTTCGACTCGACAAGCTCCATCAGATGCTGATCGAAGGGTTGCGACCCGGAGTGGCTCTGTACTTCCTCGATCAGGTCGGAGATTACATCAATACGATCGGGGTCGCAGACACAGGCTGCAGCTTACCGTGAATACGGGCGCGCATAAAATCACCCGCCTTGATATGGATGTCGCTGGCCTCGCGTGTGACTTCAGCCTCGAACAGTTCCTGCATGACATGTCTCCCGGAGTGTTATGAGGCACTATGGCGAAGATACAGACCGCAGTCCGGGAATGAAATCGGATCTTCAGCCAACGGACGACCGCCAGTCGAGTCCCATCCGCTCCCGGACTTCAGACATCGTTTCCTGGGCGATCGCGCGGGCGCGCTTCGCACCATCATCTAGAATCTGCCGCACGAGATCGTGGTTAGCCTGATACTCCGCGGCGCGTTCGCGGAACGGCGCAAAGGCGTCGGCAATGTTCTCGGAGAGAATGCGCTTGCAGTCGACACACCCAATCTCGCCTGCCCGGCATTTCGTGTCGATATCGGCGCGTGTAGCCTCGCCGGTGAAAAAACCGTGTAGGGTGAACACGTTGCACACCTCAGGCCGGCCCGGATCCGTCTTGCGAATGCGCTGTGGATCAGTCACCGCTGTTCGAACCCGATTCCAGACTTCATCAGGCTCCGAAAGGATCGGAACCGTGTTGTTCAGCGACTTGCTCATCTTCGCGTCGCCATCCAGGCCGAGAATTCGGCCGACGTCCTTGTCGATGAGCGGCGCAGTCTCAGGGAAGGTCTCCCCGTACGCCGCGTTGAACTTCCGCGCCACATCTCGTGTCATCTCCAGATGCTGCTTCTGGTCCTCGCCCACCGGCACGCCGTCCGCCTTGTACAGCAGAATGTCGGCAGCCTGCAGGATCGGATAGTTGAGAATGCCCGCGGGGATCGATTCAAAACGCTGTGACTTGTCTTTGAACTGCGTCATGCGCTCCAGATCACCGATGGGGGTGACGGCATTGAAGAGCCATGCCAGTTCGGTGTGCTCCGGGACATCAGACTGCACAAAAATGATCGCCTTCTCGGGGTCGAGTCCGACCGCGAGATAGGAGATGGCGAGATCGAGTACATGACCCGGCAAATCGGCAGGATTCCCGCCCGCCGTAATCGCGTGCTGATCAACGATGCACCACAGGCAATCGTACTCTTCCTGCATTCCGACCCAGCGCCGGAGAGCACCGAGGTAGTTGCCGAGGTGGGCTTCGCCAGATGGCTGCATGCCGCTGAAGATGCGTTTCTTCGTACCGGAGGTCTCTTGAGTAGTCATTTGCTAAGTTACGCTGTGAACACACTTCTCAGAACTGCACGCGAGGCCGCCGAAGCGGCCGCACGTATTCATCGCCGCGACGCCGGTCGGGTGTTGCTGTCGGGCGCGACCCTGAAGGCGCGTGCCGACTACGTCTCTCAGACCGACCTCGACGCGCAGGCGGCCGTGCTCGAGATCATTGAGGCGAACCACCCCGACCATGTTGTGCTCGCGGAAGAGAGCGACGAGCCAGTCGAGGATCAACTGGCTCGCTGGGACGGTCGCCCGATGTGGATCGTCGACCCGCTGGACGGCACGGCGAACTTTCTGCACGAGCACCCGCAGTACTGCTCCTCCGTCGGCGTCGCCGTCGAGGGCCGCGTTGTGGCAGGTGCGGTCGTCGGCTCCACAGGAGAGCGCTGGTGGGCATCGGACAGAGAAGGAGCCTTCAAGAACGGGCGCCAGATCTCAGTCTCCACAACGCGGCCGCTCATCGAAGCTATGGTCGGGACGGGGTTCCCATTTAAACTGCTCGACGCGATGCCTACGTATCTTGGGCAACTCGATCGAGTGCTTCGCTCTGCATCAGGCGTCCGCAGAGCGGGTTCCGCGGCACTCGACCTGTGCTATCTCGCGCAGGGATCACTCGATGCATTCTGGGAGGAGATTCTGATGCCGTGGGATTTCGCGGCCGGCTTGGTGCTGGTCCGGGAAGCGGGAGGCGTGCTCGCTCGGCCGGATGGATCGGAGTTGGACATCGCGCCCGGCGCGGTGCGAGGGGCGAACAGCCGCGCATTGCTGGGCGAACTGGGGCGAGCCCTGGAGGACTGAGACTCAGGCACCAATCTGTTGAGCGAGACAGGTTGTGGGTGAACGACGAAAGAACAGATGATGCACCCTCCACGGAAGCTCTTCGACCTCATCGGCTTAGCGACCTCATCCCAGATCCAAGGTCGCTAATGGAGCCGTGACCGTCCCGTACTACCTACTAGGCCTTGAAGACGCGATCGACACGCCGACGATCAGTGTCGTCCAGCCGGACATCATCCTGGTCGACTCCATCGCCCGGCGGAAGCGTCACCATCGATGCCAACGCCACCCACTCCGTCACGGTCAATCCCTAGTTGTCCGAGTCGGTCCAGCTCCGACGGTCGTCTGTCCTCAGTCGCGTATAGTCGCCGCCAGCTCTCGCACGACGTTGACGAACTCGACGATGTCCTCGCTGCGAGTCCGCCAGTTCACCACGGTAGGCCGCAGGGCGATCTGACCACCGTACTCCGTAGTCCCTGCGGTCACACGGCCGTCCTCTAAGATCAGCCCACCGAGACGGTCGTTGAGCTCGTTCAACTCGGCCTCACTCCGCCCGCCGGGATTGAAACGTAAGCAGACCACGCTCAGAAGCGGGTCCGCCAAGCGCTCGAGCTCCGGAGCAGCGTCGACCAGGGCCACCATCTCACCGGCCAGGTCCAGATGCCGCTCGAACATCCGCCGGTATCCGACCCGACCGTAGGCTCGCAGGGTGGTCCAGACCGTGAGTGCTCGTGCTCGACGTGAACTCTCAGGGCCCAACCCACCCAGCACTGGGCGTGGATCCGCGGGGTCCGCCAGATAGCGAGCGGTGTAGGCGAACGCCTTCGCGAGGACATCCCGGTCCCGGACGAAAGCGTATCCGCTGTCGTAGGGCACGTTAAGCCACTTGTGGCCGTCAACCGCCACAGAGTCTGCGCGCTCGACCCCCCGCACCAGATGAGCCGTCCTGTCCGAGACGGCCGCGAAGAGGCCAAACGCACCATCTACATGAAGCCAGGCACCATACCGCTCGGCGAGGTCCGCCATCTCCTCTACCGGATCGAAGCCTCCAGCGTTCACCTCGCCGGCCACAGCCATCAGGACGGCCGGTGCCCCGTCGAGCGCCTGGAGAGAGGCTTCCATCGAAGTCAGATCCACGCGACCCACGGCATCCCTGGTATGGCGCTCGATGCTCGATCGCCCAACCCCGAGAAGTGACAGAACCTTCACTCCACTCGCGTGCACATACCCGCTAGTCAGAACGGGCATGGCGGGAAGCCCCACGAGGCCGTTCTCCGACACGTCGACACCGTGGCGTTCACCCCACCACTGACGGGCCGCAGCCATTCCGACAAAGTTCGCCATGCTCCCGCCGGTCACCATGATGCCGGCCATGTCGTCGTGTAGCCCGAAGAGATCCTTCAGCCAATCGAGCGAGAGTAGCTCGAGCTCGACAGTGAGCGGAGAGCCCACCCACGCGTCCGAAGGGTTGTCGAGGAGGCTCGTTAGCCAGTCCGCTCCCATCGCAGCCGGTGTCGATCCTCCGGTCACCCTATGAAAGAAACGAGGTCCCGAGGTGGTACCGGTCGCCGGCAAGCCTTTTTTATATAGCTCGCGCAGGGCGGCTTCCGCGCCGATGCCGTCGTTGGGGAGACTTTGTTGAAATCCGGCCAGCGCGTCCCGGGCTGCGTCGTAATTCACCGCGGGAAGGTCATCAATGCGATCAAGATAGTCGGCGGCGATATCGTTGAAGGCGGACCGCACCCCGTCTAGTTCGTTCCGGTCAGGATCTGTCATCAGGAACTGCTCAGCAAGGGACATATGGACACGAGGACTGTGGCGACCATGCACACGATGTTCACACTTCACGCATTTATTTCACCAATAACGGGCCACAATGGATCTACCTGACAAGGATCTTCAGATATTACGTGAATTGTCGCATAATGCGCGTATTACGAATAAGAATCTGGCCGAAAAGGTGGGACTATCGCAGTCCGGGTGCCTCGAGCGGGTACGACGGCTTGAGGAGAGAGGCGTACTCCTGGGCGCATACGCCGCGATCGCCCCGGAAGCGGTGGACGTGGGGGTCCAAGCCCTGATTGCGGTCCGCCTGAAGCGGCACACGCGAAGAGCAGTCGCCTGTCCCCCCGACCTCCCCGCGCTCCCCGTGACTCAAGGCAGCCAGGAAAGCGCGATCCGTGCGGCACCCATGGGTGGGTCAAGGCTGAGCTTTGGGACCGTGTAACCCTTCGCATTCAGATCCTGGAGCAGCCTCGACCGGAGGGGGCCACCGAGATCCACGAGACCTCCCCAGAGCGCGACAGAAAGCGCAGTGTCCTCCGTCTCCAGCACCTCACGCATGGTCTCGACATGTTCGAGCAACTCGTAGACAGCATCGCTCACCACGCGCTGCGCGATCAAGCAGTTGTCCCATTGTCCGATCACGAGTGGGGCCAGTGCGGCGACCTGCGCCTTGGTGGCCGAGGCTGCCCACGGCACGAGTTCCTCGACGGAAGCACAACCCGTTGCCTCGAGAACCACCGGGGTCACCCGCGCTTCGGCCGAGCGGCCATCCTTCGCGCGAACGACAGCTCGAAGCGTGTCCATCCCTATGGAGTAGCCGCTGCCATCATCTCCAAGATGTTTCCCCCATCCGCCAACGCGGTGAACGTCTCCGGCGGCATTCCGACCCCAGGCGACCGAACCCGTCCCAGCAATGACCATCAGGCCCGGTCCGGCTGGGAATGCGTCCTCAAACGCTGCTTCTACATCCGTGCCCACCTCGACCACCTCGGCGAGCCCGCGGCCGTCGAGCGCAGCGGTGACACCGCTGCGAGCGGCCGAGCCACCGCCGCCGGCCAGACCCGCAAAAAGCACAGCCGCGGGAAGCTCGATTCCAGCCACCTCCGCCACCCCGTGCACAGCCCTCTCCACGGCGTCGGCGGCCCGCCCCGGGTCCAGTGCCGTTGCCACAGCTCCGTCGGTCGAGTAGCGCCCCAGCTCATCGCCACCCTCGTCGACGACGACCGCTCTCATGTTGGTTCCACCGCCATCTATCCCGATGACGAATGTCATGGCGCGGGCTGTTTCTCAGCCAGGCCGACGAGCGATCCGACGACGAACGTCACGGACGACCCGACGAGGACATACCACGGCCACGCCATCGCATCACGGAAGAACGTCACGGTGCCGATGCCCACCGCGACACCGACGATCACGGAGATCTGCCCAGGTCGTTTCGTGAAGACGCCGAGCGCGAAAGCACCGAGCAAGCCTCCATAGACGAGGGCCGCAACCCCGAGGGCCATCTCGACCGCTGATGTCCCCCGCGAAAGCGGAATGAACAGGATGGCCCCACCGATAAGGAGTGCTGCCCAC
This sequence comes from Longimicrobiales bacterium, assembly GCA_028823235.1. Lineage (NCBI taxonomy): Bacteria > Pseudomonadati > Gemmatimonadota > Longimicrobiia > Longimicrobiales > Longimicrobiales bacterium. Next base: position 31,601 of record JAPKBW010000009.1, read on the forward strand.
ACGAGGGTAAAAACTTTGCCAGCCTTCAGAATGCGCGCCTCATCGTCACGAGCACCCACCATCGGTGCCCAGTAGTCGTATGCGGTCGCCGAAGCCAGCGAGTTGATCGACGACGAGAGCGAGGACATTGCCGCCGCGAAGACCCCGGCGATCAGCAGTCCGGTCACTCCGGGTGGTAGCTGTTGCACCACAAACGTCGCGAAAATCTCATCGGTGGACTCCCACTGTCGGCCACCGTAGAAGGTCCACAGTCCGAGTCCCACCATGAGGAAGAGCAGAAACTGGAAGACCACTACGACGCCGCTACCGATGAGGGCCTTCTGCGCCGACCGCAGGTCCGTGCAGGTCAGCAGTCTTTGTACGATCAGCTGATCCGTGCCGTGGGACGCCATGGTGAATACAGCACCACCGAAGAAGCCCGCGAAGATCGTGTAGGGCACTGTCGGATCAGTCGTGAAGTCGAGCAGCTGCATCTTTCCGGCGGCCGCGCTGCTGGTGAATACATTCGACCATCCGCTGGGCACGAGGACCTGAAGCGCGACGATGGCGACCACCGCACCGAACAGGTAGAGACCCATCTGGAGGGCGTCGACCCAGACGACCGCCTTGATGCCACCGAAGTAGGTGTAGATGACCGTCAGCAGACCGATGACCGCAATCGAGACCGGATAAGGCCAGCCAGTGATCAGCGCGAGCGGGATCGCAGTGGCAAACAGGCGTACCGAGTCGGCAAGCAACCGCGTGACCATGAAGATCGCTGATGTGAAACGTCGGGCACCTAATCCGAACCGGGTCTCGAGCAACGCGTACGCGGTCGTCAGAGATCCGACGTAGTAAGCGGGAAGGAAGAGCGTGGACACCAGAATCCGGCCGACCAGATAGCCAAACGTCATCTGGAGGAAGACCAGACTTCCCGCATACGAGACGCCAGGAACACTCAGAAATGTCAGTGTGCTCGTTTCGGTGGCCACGATCGACAACATGACCGCGACCCAAGGCAGAGATCGGCTTCCCAGGAAGTAATCGGTCCCACCTGTCTGTCCGCGACCGAGCCAAGCACCCCACGCTGTAATACCCACCAGGTAGACGACGAGGACAACCAGATCGAGCGTTGTGAAGCCACTCAACGGTTCACCCTCGGTTCAACCGTCTGGTCTGTAATCGCTTGGATCGCCGCATCAGCGACGGCCCGACGGAGCGGCACATGCTTCTGATTCTCACGAGTCGGGTGCACTCGGTTAGTCAGGAGAATGACCCAGAGGTCCAGCGCTGGATCCATCCAGATCGAAGTGCCCGTATAGCCCGTATGCCCGAATGCTTCGTTCGAGATATAGTCACCCCCGGACGATCGAGGACCCGGCGTATCCCAGCCGAGGGCCCGAGTCGATGTTTCGTCGTATCGTGTGGTAAAAGCGTCCAGGATCGCCGCGTCGAGGAGCCGCTGATCCTCCGTCCGCCGCACAGGACAGGGCTCTCCCTCTACGCCATCGGGGGCACACGCCGGCGAAACGCCATCGTTGAGCATCATGCGGGCAAACACCGACAGGTCCACTGCGGTGCTGAAGAGCCCGGCGTGCCCCGCAACGCCACCCATCGCGTCTGCGTTCTCGTCGTGCACCGATCCCCACACCATCTCATTGCGATAGAGCGTATCAGTCTCCGTCGCAGCGATGCGTGGCCGCAGAGTCGACGATGGGTTGTAGCGCGTCTCCAGCATGCCGAGCGGAGTCCAGAGGCGATCCTGCAGGAATGCATCGAGCGTCTGGCCAGATATCTCTTCGATCACCCACGCCAGCGTAATGATGCCGATGTCCGAGTAGGCCGTGCGCACACCCGGGTCCACTTCGAGGGGCTCGTTCGCCGCGGCCGCTTTGTACGCGTCTATCCCCTCCATCTCGTAGTACCAGGTACGGAACGGGATCAGACCTGTCCGATGTAGAAGCAGCTGTCGCACGGTGACGTTGCTCTTCCGGGGATCGCCACGGGCCCACCAAGGGAGGTACTGCACGACCGGCGCATCGAGTTGAAGCAGACCGTCATTAACGAGCATCATCGTTGCAGTTGTCGTTCCGACGACCTTCGAGACCGACGCCATGTCGAAAATGGATGTCGGCGTGACCGGCCGCCGGGTTCCGTACTGGAGCTCGCCGAAGCCCTTGAGGGAGACGAGCCGTCCATGCCGCCCGATCGCTACGGCGGCGCCGGATGCCGCCGAGTCGGCGATGCCCGCCGAGATGATCGCATCGATGCGGGCGAGGCCCTCTGCAGACATCCCGACGGAGGCCGGATCAGCCACCGTCTGCGTCGCGCCGCGGGGGCCACCCCCAGGTGCCGCCACGATGCCCGCAGCCACGACCGGGTCTTCGAGCTCCAGCGAGACCAGACGGTCCGCAACCTTGGCGCGATCGAGTCCGTGCCCGAAATCATGGAATGGAGGGAGCGGGATCGGCAGTCGTCCAGTGACCGCCTCCTCGCCGAAGAGCGCCGCGACCGCCGCGGCCTGGGACCGATCGCGATCGCCCCACGCGAGCAGATAGCTCGACACGTCGGGCACAGCGGCGAGCAGGTACGGATTGCCGAACGAAATGACGACGGTCGGCTTCGTGGTCGCGCTCTGAGTGATGAGCTCACGGAGCGGCTCTCGAAGCGCGTTCTCAGAGGAGCCGGCTGAAGCGGCGACATAGGCGCTGACGATGACGCGGTCCGCGGTCTCCAGCGCTTCGGTTGCCCGGACATAGGCGACTGAGTCGCTACGTTCGTCCAGTCGGATTTCACGAAGGTCGAAGACACGATCGACCAGCCCCGTCGCAAACGCGCGGTTCGCCCACAGTCGGGTAGACGGTGCGTATCGAATGTGGAGAGTGGACTCGGTCGACAGGGCGTCCATGGGAAGGAGGCGCTCGTCGTCGCGTACCAGCGTGATCGATCGGCTGGCTGCGGTGTCGGCGAAAGCGTTGTGCACGCCGGAACCCACGACGTTTGTGACGCTTTCAAGGGCGGTGTAGCGGTGCTCGTGGAGGCCAAGGCGTGCCTTGAGGTCGAGAATGCGGCGGGCGGAAGCCTCGAGTCGGCCTCGGCTCATGCGGCCGCTCTCGACCGCTTCCACGATTGCGGCGATTGCCTCGGGGACGGCTTTCGGAGACAGCACGACATCCGAGCCGGCTTCGATCGCGCGGACCGAGGCTTCACCGATGCCATACATGTCCGTGATTCCCCGCATCGTCATGGCATCCGTGAACACGATACCCTCGAAGCCCATGTCGTTGCGGAGAATGTCGGTCATCACCTCTGGCGACAGCGTGGCAGGTGGACCACCCGGCCCGAGGATCTCAGGTAGCTGCACGTGAGCTGTCATGATGGCGTCGACGCCATCGTCGATCGCACGCTGGAAGGGCGCCAGCTCGAGCGCGTCGAGGCGCTGCCGGTCGGCCTCGACCACGGGAATGCCAATATGAGAGTCGGTCGACGTGTCACCGTGACCCGGGAAATGCTTACCAGTCGCGAAAGCGCCACCATCGTGGGCACCACGGATGAACGCAGCGCCGAGTCGGGCAACGAGGTCCGGATCCCCCCCGAACGAGCGGGTCGCAATGACCGGGTTGTCCGGGTTCGAGTTCACATCAAGCACCGGAGAGAACAGAAGGTGTACTCCGACGGCGCGCGCCTCGCGTGCCGTGATCCGCCCATATTCGTATGCGAAGCGATCATCCCCGATCGCGCCGAATGCCATGGTCGGAGGGAAGTCGGTCCCCCCGCCCTGCGCGAGCATCGAGGGCAACGCGAAAGAACCGTTGATACGCATGCCGGGGCCACCGTTCTCGAAGTCGGCCGTAACGAGCAGAGGGACGGCAGCCCTCGACTGAAGCTCGTTCAGCTTCGCCACGTAGGCGTGCGGCGTCCCAATCGACGGCGACACACCACCAATAGCATCATCCTCTACCCAGGCGCGGAGCGGCTCGAAGTCGGCACTGGAGGGCGAGATGTATCCGCCCGGAATCCACTCGATGACAAGCTGTCCTGCGAGCTCGCGAAGCGTAAATCCGTCGAGCGTCGCATCGACCCAGGCCTGCCCTGCAGCGTCGAGCGTCGCACCGATGACAGGTACGCCCATCGCCGGACCAGCCCCGACTCCGACCGAACCAACTGGCGATACGGCTTCGGTCGACGGGCCCGAGCAGGAGATCGTGAGAGTCGCGAGCGAGAGAATCCCCGCCCGCACTGCCATTGAATCAGCGCCCCCCAGTGTTCTGCGCCTTGCTTGGAATGCTTAGTCCGTCGCCGATCTCGAACATGGGTGGGATGCGCGTCGGGATGCGGCCAGCGATCTGGGTCTGACCGAGAAGCGCTCGACCCGCAGCCCTCTGACTGGCTTCGGATCCACTCCAGGCCAAGAGATACGACTGCACGTCCGGGAAATCCGTAATGAGGTAGGGGTTACCAAAGGACACCACTGTGTGGGGCACGCCGATCCGACGCAGCTCCGTGATGAAGTCGACGAGATCCTCGGGCAGCATGAAAGAGCCGGACACGTTCACCGACGTCACGTATGTGCTGACAACCACCATGCCCTGTTCGCGTGCGCGACGGGTGAGCCCCTGGTAGATGCTCTGCTGCGTATCGGCATCGACCTCCGCCGTGGTGAGCCTTGGGTAGGTCTCGCGGAGCACACGATTGAAGTAGCGGCCGGCGAGTACGTCGGAACTTCGACGGTACGACACGGAGAGGACCCGGGCGGTGCGCGTCCCAGCGAGAGGGAGCAGGTCGCGATCGTTCTTCAGGAGTGTGAGGGCGCTCTCCGCGATCCGATTCGCCACATCTAGGTGATCGGGCACGCCCACATGCTGAGAGATCTGTTCGATCTGCACGAGTCGGTCTTCCTGGAGACTCAGGTCTTCCTTCGTGTCCAGCACTCGCATGACCGATTCATCGAGACGTCGCTCGGTAATCCGGCCTGAGCTCACCGCCTCCACGATTCCTTCCACCGCGCCTTTGACAGACGCCGGCATCAAGATGACGTCAGCGCCGGCTTCGATAGCTCGCACCGCAGCTTCGCCCGAATTGTGCTGACGGGAGATAGCCCTCATGTCCATGGCATCGGTGAAGACGATCCCGTCGAAACCCATCTCGTCACGGAGCACTGTGGTGAGCACCTCAGGGGACAACGTCGAGGGCTCTCGCCCCCCGCCGTTCAAAGAGGGCACTGCGATGTGTGCTGTCATGATGGCCCCCATGCCCGCGTCGATCGCTTCCTGGAAAGGGTGAAGCTCGACAGAGTCCATGCGCGCCCGGTCGTGAAGAATGACAGGGAGCGCGACGTGCGAGTCCGTCTCTGTGTCACCATGGCCTGGAAAGTGCTTTCCGGTCGCAATGGCCCCATTGTCCTGAACGCCCTCTATAAAGGCGATTCCCATCCGGGCGACCCGATCCGGGTCCTCGCCGAATGATCGGACGTTGATGATCGGGTTGTCCGGGTTGTTGTTGACGTCTAGTACCGGTGCGAAGGGCACGTGGATTCCTACGGCGCGGGCTTCGATCGCCGTGATCTTGCCCATTTCATAAGCGAACTCCTCGCGGCCCGTGGCACCAACAGCCATGAGAGAGGGGAAGTCCGTCGCGCCACCAAGGTCGATCGCACCGGGCATGTGAATGGCTCCGCGCATGCGAAAGCCCGCGCCTGTCTCGAGGTCCGCGGCAACGAGCAGCGGAATCTCCGAGTGGCGTTGGAGGTCGTTCAATTTAGCGGCGACGTCGTACGGAGTCCCGACGGACATGATGACCCCGCCGATCCCCTGCTCTTCGATGTACGTGAGCATCCGTTCGTGACTGCCGGACCCCTCCGGCGCGAAGTCACCGAGGACCCATGGCATGATGAGCTGACCGGCCTTCTCCGCGATGGTCAGGTCAGCAAGCGTGCCCTCCGCCCAACTCCGCCTGTCCAGAGGCGTTGGTGCGGGTTCCTCTGCCACCAGGCTGTCGAAGACGGCATAGAGGCCTGCGGCGAGTGTCTCGTCAGCGGCTTCGAAAGAGGGTGGACTGCCAGCGGGTTCAATCGGGTCACCCGACCCAGAGAAAGCGCGGCACGAGGCCAGGGTCACTGCGAGAAGACCGGCGGCCAAGCCGCGGGTCCACGGAACGAAAAGCGGAAGCGTGTGGTGCGTCATTCCTTCCGTAGATGCCTCGATTCAGCGGGATGCGTTGACGGGGTCCAATGTGACCCCGATGCTAGCCTCATGTCACGCTTACAATACCGGCGCATCACGCGCTCAAGCGGGAGACGCGCGGAAACTACCCGCTACCGGAACCCCCGACAATCTGCGCTGCTTGGGCTGTTTTCCACATTCCTGGCCGCCGCGTGCACCGGCACCCAGGGTGACGCTGCAGAACAATCTGTAAGCGCTATATCCCTCGACATCCGACCGGGCATCGAGGTTCTGCTGGACGACTCGCTGCACCTGGTTCAGGGGCTTCGGATCGGCCTTGTCACGAATCACACGGGAATCGACCGAGCAGGCAGGACGAACATCGATCTTCTGGCTGAGCACGAAGAAATCGACCTAGTCGCTTTGTACTCACCCGAGCATGGGATCCGGGGAAAAGAAAGGGCTGGCGCTGCGATCGAGAGCGGGTTCGACGAACAGACCGGCCTGCCTGTCCATTCTCTCTACGGGGAGACGCGGAAACCGACGACTGCAATGCTCGAAGGTGTAGACGTGCTGCTTTTCGATATGCAGGACATTGGGGCCCGGTACTACACCTATGTCTCAACTATGGCGCTGGCCATGACGGCAGCCGGGGAGCACGGCATACCGTTCGTCGTCCTCGACCGACCTAACCCGATTCGAGGTGATGTCGTGCAGGGAACGGTGCTGGACCCCGAGTACAGCACATTCGTCGGCATGTATCCAGTACCCATGCGCCATGGAATGACGCCCGGCGAGCTCGCTCGAATGTACGTCGGTGCTTTCGGCATCCAAGCAGACCTCATGGTCGTCCCAGTCGACGGCTGGACCCGCGACGTGATCTTCGACGATACCGGCCTGCCCTGGGTCCCACCTTCACCGAACATTCCCACCGTCGCGAGTGCCCTGGCCTATCCAGGCACCTGCCTCTTCGAAGGAACGCCGCTCTCGGTTGGCCGTGGCACCGACCGGGCGTTTCAGTGGATCGGCGCGCCGTGGCTCGACGGAAATGCGTTGGCCGCGGCACTGAACTTGTACGAGATCGAAGGCGTGCATTTCGAGGGCGTACGTTTCACGCCGACCAATGCCGGTGACGGAAAATTCGAGGGGAAGGAGGTGGGCGGAGTCATGCTGGTGCCTGAATCGACGGACTACGACGCGTCCGCGGCGGCTGTGGCGATGCTGGTCGAGACGTACCGTGTGTCGGGAGATCGATGGAGCTGGTTCGTTGCTCACTTTGATCGGCTCGCCGGTACGGATGCTCTGCGACTCGGGATCGAATCAGGGGCGGGCTTCGAGACGCTGACCGCCGGATGGGCTCCCGACCTCGCCAGCTTCGAACGGCTACGCGCGCCCTACCTGATCTACGAATGATGATGGAACGATCGTCGGCGACATGGGGCTGTCCGATGCCCAGGACACATTATACGTCGACGGTCTCTACCGAATTCCGACACCAACGACGTTGGGCGAAAGCGGCGGACTCGATGCCGGCCGGGCGGTAGTCAGTCGCTTCAGTCAGGCCGGCCGATGGCAGCACCCCAGGCCCCGTCTTCGAGTTCGACGGCGGCATCCTAGTCGCAGAGGCGACACGCGATGTCACCACGCGCATCCAGGCAGTCGATGAAAAAGGCGTAGGTCTCTCCACCAACGAAGGCTCACGAGCGATCCGGCAAACTGGGTCTCAGTGCGTGTCGAACAGCCGCTGGACCTCGACCGCATCCAGATCTCTCGTCCGGGCAAGCATGAGCAATACGCGCGCCTTGTGCGGTGGCAGGTCGCCGGCGGCCACGATCCCCTGCGTCGGATCGGCCACGGAGGCCATGACCCGACCTTCGGGTACACGCGAGGCATACACGACCAGGACGCCACTTTCGGCAAGCGCCGACACCGCCGCTCGCATAGCCGGGCTCGCTCGGCCACCGCCGAATGCCTGGATCACGACCCCCGCCACATCGGACCCGATCAGCGCGCGGACCGTTTCGGCGGTCGTGCCGGCGTAGTCGGAGATGATCGGCACATTAGGCAAAGCCTCCACGCTCGCCGCCAGATGCAGCTCGGACTGGAACGTGTGCCGAGTCGTAATCAATCTTCGGTACAGGAGCCGATCAGCATCCACGACGCCGAGAGCACCCCACTCCGACGAAGCGAAAGTGTCGACCCGGTTGTTGTCGGTCTTACGGACGTCCCGAGCAGAGTGCACTTCGTCGTTCAAGACAACGAGGACTCCCTTGCCCCACGAGTCCCTAGACACTGCGACACGGACGCCCGACAGTAGATTCGCAGGCCCGTCTGCCGAGACCGCTGAGGCAACTCGCATGGAGCCGACCATGACGACGGGCCGCTGGTCCGTGACGGTAAGATGGAGAAAATAGCCGGTCTCCTCCATCGTGTCCGTGCCGTGCATTACGACGACCCCCGCCAGCGCTCGATCTCCCGCGAGACGCTCGTTCACCCGCCGGGACAGTCTCAGCCAGTGATCCGGCGTCATGGCGGACGACCCGACCCGACTGAACTCCTCGACCTCGAGCTGGGCCACATCAGCCAGCTGCGGCACAGCCTCGACGATCTGGGCGCCGGTCAGCTGTCCCCCCTGTGCCTGCCCGGCGATCGTGCCACCGGTCGCGATCACGAGCACACGCGGGAGCGCTCCATTGGGAGCAGCGTCCTGGGCATGTCCTACCGCCGGGACAGCCGTATGCCACGCGACGCAGGCCACCAACACGAGGGACACTGACCCTCTCATCAGGAGGCGGCCGTGGCCGCGCCCTCCTTCACAGCGTCCACAAGGGCCAGGAACGCGTCCGACAGCCTCTGGGTGATCGGCCCCACTCCCCCGGCGCCGATCGTAACCCCGTCGACCTGCGAAATCGGCCGCACTTCGCCGGTGGTACCGGTGAAGAAGAGCTCATCAGCACAGGGCAGGTCTTCTACCTGGATCGGACGCTCCTCAACGGGGATCCCAGCCGCCCGTGCTTCCTCGAGCACGATCGCACGCGTAATGCCGGGGAGGATGTGCCCCGTCGTCGGATGAGTGACGACCGCCCCGCCGTACACACCCCAGAAATTCTGATGTGCACCCTCAATCGCCACGCCATCTCGAACGAGAATCGCGTCATCCGCCCCCCTGTCCTTCGCGTCCTGAAACGCCATCGCATTCGGCAGGAGGCAAATGGTCTTTATATCCACACGGCTCCATCGCCGATCCGGCACCGTTACGGCCGTAAAGCCACGCTGCCAAACTTCATCCGACGGACGACTCCACTCTTTCGCGGAGGCGTAGATCGTTGGGATCACGTCGCCCTCAGGGAAATAATGCGTACGCGGTGCGGCCCCTCGCGTGAGCTGCATGTAGACCATCGACCGGTCCACACCCTTGAGGCCGTTCTTCTCGATGAGGCCATGATGCATGTCGATCAGGGATTCGACGTCGAAGTCGATTCTGAGCCATGCGAGGCCCTTCCTCAGCCGTTCTAAATGTCGATCGAAACCGAACGACACCCCCTCGTAGAACGGAGTCACTTCGTAGAGTCCGTCCCCGAGCAAAAAGCCACGGTCGTCCGGAGAAATCTTCGCTTCGTCCTTCGGCATGAAGGACCCGTTCAGGTAGACCGTGCTCATCTTCGCGTGCGTTCCGAATAGGGCGCCCAAGCGCGTTCGCAGGTGCTCGGGAGATTCCCGGCGCACATCTCCGAAAGATGCCCCCCTGGTGACAAGAAAAAAGGGGAAGAGCCATAAAGGCTCTCCCCCTCCTGGTCGGCGGTCCCGTGGACCCCCGAATCTACTCGGGCCTAGTTCTCCGTCCGCCCCTCGAGCTTGTCGAACTCGGAGAGCAACTCCGCCTCCGGAATCGAGTTCGCTTCTTCCTCCGAATCGACTTCGACATCGGCCTCTTCCACGGGGGACGCATGCGCGGCTGCGGCCGGCTCATCGTCCCCCGCTTCGAGCTGTTTGGGTGCTTCGGCCTGAGGTGCCGCGATCAGGCCCATCTCAGCCTTCAGTGCGAGCAACTGATCTTCGACACCCGCTCCACCCGACCCAGATTCGAGACGAGTGAACTCGGACTCGAGCGTGTCCCCGCCCAGTTCGGCGTTGACCTCGGCATGAGCCACGCTCTGCCGCTCCTCTTCTTCGATCTTGTCGGCCATACGGTTGAAGGCCTCAAACGCCGATGTATCCGACAGGCCCGACATCGTCTCGTGGATCCGACGCTGCGCCTGGGCCCTCTTCTGCTTGGCGATGAGGAGATTACGCTTGCGGCGGGCCTCCTCGATCTTGTCGTTCAGTTGACGGAGCGAGCCCTTGAGGTTCTCCGTTTCAGCCGCCTGAGCTTCCCAGGTCTGCTTGAGGGCCATCGCCCGCTCGGCGTGTTCCTGCTGACGCAGCAGCGCCTGCTTCGCTAGGTCATCGCGTCCTTCCTTGACCGCCAGCATCGCTCGGTGCTGCCAGTCGCGTTGCTGTTTGACCTCGGCCTCAAGCTGTGCCTTGAGCTTCCGCTCATCGGCAATGGCCGCAGCCACATCACGCTTGGCACGCGCCAACTGCTCGCGCATGTCCGAAATGATCTGATTGAGCATCTTCTCGGGATTTTCCGCCCGAGAGATGAGATCGTTGATGTTCGATTTGATGACCGTCGACAACTTCGTGAAGATGCCCATCGCTTAGCCCTCCGCCCCGTTGGCGAGGTTGCGGATCTGCTCCATGTGCGTGGCGGCAGCGAGCGTAATCGACTCTATCGAAGCCTGGATCTCGAGGAAGTCGAGCGTCTCCAGCTCCAGCGTGTCGCTTAAAATCAGGTCGCCATCTTCGATGCCGTAAGCACCGTGAACGATCTCATTCGCATTAAGCTCGAGTAGCGTCCGGTAGAGAGCGAGACTGTTCGACCCCTCTTCCGGCATGTCCATGACCTTCATGCGGATCAGGAGCAGAGCGTCAGCGTGATGTACGACCACGGGAGCGCCTCCGTCCTCACCCCGAGTGAGATACATCCCCTCGTCGACCTCTTCGTATTCGAGGTCCATGCGAATCAGGAAGCTCTCCAGATCCTCTCGGCTAACCATGATGGTCTCCGTATGTGTGAGGCTGCATGGCAGCGACATGTCGAAATACCCGAAATCCTACGAGCACCCGAGAAGTTTGGTTTCTCACGGGTCCGTAAACTAAACGCCAACCCTAGCCAAGCAACCGCGCTAGGTGGTGTCCTGTATGAGACGTATCAACCCCCGCAACGGTTTCCGGCGTCCCCTCGACGAGAACCGCTCCGCCCCCTGATCCGCCCTCCGGCCCGAGGTCGATCACCCAGTCTGCCGTCTTCACAACATGCAGATTGTGTTCGATCACGACGACCGTGTTCCCGAGGTCGACGAGGCGATGCAGCACCTCCAGCAGAACACGCACATCCTCGAAATGAAGGCCGGTCGTAGGCTCATCGAGGATGTACAGTGTGTTCCCCGTAGACCGCTTGGAGAGTTCCGTTGCCAGCTTCACTCTCTGGGCTTCGCCTCCGGAGAGGGTCGTCGCAGCCTGACCGAGGTGGATATATCCCAGCCCGACATCGAACAGCGTCTGAAGTTTTTCCTTGATGCGGGGCACCATCTCGAAGAATCCGAGCGCGTCTTCGACAGTCATGTCGAGAACGTCCGCCACATTCTTGCCTTTGTAGTAGACGTCGAGCGTCTCGCGATTGTACCGCCGACCCCGGCAGATATCGCAAGGAACGTATACGTCCGGCAGGAAGTGCATCTCGATCTTCACGAGGCCATCGCCCTGACACGACTCACAGCGGCCACCCTTCACATTGAAAGAGAAGCGACCAGGGCCATACCCCCGCATCTGCGACTCCGGCAGGTTCGCAAACAGGTCACGAATCGGCGTGAATAGCCCTGTATACGTTGCCGGATTGGATCGCGGAGTCCTTCCGATCGGAGACTGATCGACGTCGATGACCTTGTCGATGTGCTCGAGACCGTCGATCCCGTCGTGATCGGCCGCAACCAATTTGCTCCGGTAGAAGTGCCGCGCCAGCGCGTGGTAAAGTGTTCCGTTTACGAGCGTCGACTTCCCGGATCCAGAGACCCCTGTCACACAAAGGAATGTGCCGAGAGGAAACGCCACATCGATCTTCTGGAGATTGTGGCCACGGGCGCCACGAACCGTGAGTGCCCGCTCCAAATCGACGGGTCGCCGCACCGTCGGAACCTCAATCCTACGCTCACCCGTCAGATAAGCGGCGGTGAGCGACCCCTCTGCCTTCAGGATGTCTTCGATCGTGCCCGCCGCAACCACTTCACCGCCATGCCGACCCGCGCCGGGGCCAAGGTCGACCACATAGTCGGCCATCCGGATCGTGTCTTCGTCATGCTCGACCACAACCACGGTGTTTCCGAGGTCACGAAGGTGCTGAAGCGTTCCGAGCAGTCGGTCGTTGTCTCGCTGGTGAAGCCCGATCGAGGGCTCGTCGAGGATGTACAGCACGCCGACCAGACGACTGCCGATCTGAGTCGCGAGTCGAATACGCTGCGCCTCACCGCCGGAAAGCGATCCGGCCGCCCTCCCGAGCGTCAGATAGTCGAGGCCCACATCCCGCAGGAAGCGGAGACGTTCTCCGACCTCTTTGAGAATCGGACCAGCGATCTCAGCTGAGAGCGGTGCATACTTCGCGGCCATCGCATCCGAGCCTGGACTTTCACCCTCGCCTTCGACAGGCAGACTGAGGAAGAAATCGGTGGCTGTGCCAATGGCCATGTCGACCACGTCGCCGAGCGAGGCGCCTCCGATCGTGACCGCCCGAGATGCATCCCTGAGTCTTGTGCCGTCACACGCGGTGCACGGGAGCGTGGACATGAACTCGTCGAGCTGATTTCGAACGGTCTCCGACTGCGTCTCGCGATAGCGGCGTTCGACATTCGCGAGGACGCCCTCCCATTGATCTTCGTAGTGACCACCGAATTTTCCCGCCCCCGACTTGTAGGGGAATCGGATCTTCATGCCGTCAGAGCCATGGATGATCGCGTGGCGGACATCCTCTGGGAGCTTACCCCACGGGGTGTTCGGATCGAACTCGTAGGCCTCAGCCAATCCCACTATTACCGACCGGCGCAGATGCCCGGACGGGTCGCCCCAAGGCAGAATAACGCCTTCGAGAATCGTGACACTGTGGTCGGCAGTCAGAAGATGGGCGTTGACCTCTTTGCGGGTACCGAGGCCGCCGCACTCCTCACACGCGCCATAGGGCGAGTTGAAGGAGAACTGGCGAGGCTCGAGCTCAGAGAGGCTGGTTCCACAGTTGTCACAGGCGTAGTGCTCGCTGAACACGTGGGGCACCGGATCTTTCTTGGTGCGGCCCTTCCCGTGCTCGAGAACCTCGATGACCCCTTCCCCAGCACGCAGGGCGGTTTCGACCGAATCTGCAATGCGTTCGCGATCCACTTCCTTGATCACGAGGCGGTCGACCACGACGGCGATATCGTGGTTCTCATAGCGGTTGAGCGACGGAGGATCCGTCAGGTCGTGCGTCTTCCCATCGACTCTGACCCGGACGAAACCCTCTTTGCGAGCCTTCTCGAAGAGGTCCTTGAACTCACCCTTTCGGCCACGCACCAACGGAGCCAAGACCTCGATGCGAATGCCCTCGCCGATGCCCAGCAATCGGTCGACGATCTGGCTCGCTGACTGCCGGATGACCGGGTCGCCACATGTCGGACAGTGAGGTGTGCCAACGCGCGCCCAGAGCAGTCGCAGGTAGTCGTAGATCTCCGTGACGGTGCCGACGGTCGAGCGAGGGTTTCGGCTGACCGTCTTCTGCTCGATCGAGATCGCAGGCGACAGCCCTTCGATCGCGTCGACGTCGGGCTTCTCCATGAGCCCAAGGAACTGGCGGGCGTAGGCGGAGAGTGATTCGACGTACCGGCGCTGACCCTCGGCATAGATCGTGTCGAAGGCAAGCGACGACTTCCCGGAGCCGGAGAGTCCGGTGATAACGATCAATCGTTCCCGCGGAAGCTCGACGTCGATGTTCTTGAGATTGTGCTCGCGCGCTCCCCGGACGATCAACTTCTCGTCGGAAGGACGGAACGCCCGAGCGCCATTCACGGACGGACGCAGCGGTGCCGACTCGGAGTCGGTTGCGGGCCCTCTCGGGCTTGTCGATGAGACGCGGGATTCAGGCATAGCCCGGAATACTAATCAAGCGAGCGAGTAACGTTCAACGCGCGATACCCGGAGAAGAAAGCGGGCCGGGCGGCTGAGCCGTCCGACCCGCCTCTGCAGTGGGTCACACAAGGTGCTCGATCGGTCAGATCTGGACCTGAGCGAGAGCGGCGATGCGCTCCTCTGTCGGCGGGTGGGTACGGAACAGTGACTTCAGCCCGCGCCCGGCGTCGCCCGACAGCGGATTGATGATCGCCAGATGGGCCGCGGCTGGCTGCACCTGCATTGGCGTACGCATAGCAACGGCTTCGATCCGCTCGAGAGCACTCATGAGTCCGCGTGGGTTACCGACGATCCGAACTGCAGTCGCATCGGCCTGAAATTCGTTCTGGCGACTGATGGCCATCTGAACGATCATCGCAGCGATCGGCGCCACGATCGCCATGAGCAGAAGCACGAAGGGATTGTTGTCACCGTCGTCTCGGCCCGTCCCAAGAATGACTCCCCACTTCGCAATGCTCGCGAAGAGGCCAATGGCGCCGGCCATGCCGGCAGCCAGCGTACCGACCAACATATGGCGGTGTTTGATGTGGGCCAGCTCGTGTGCGATGACACCCTCCAGCTCACTCTCATTGAGCGTGTTCATTAGCCCGAGCGTGACGCAGACCACCGCATGCTGCGCGTTTCGACCCGTGGCAAAAGCGTTCGCCTGAGGCGATGGCGCTAGCGCGACGGTCGGCATCGGCAGTCCGGCTCGCTGCCGGAGACGATCAACCATCTGGTACAGTCCGGGAGCGTCCTCCGGCCCAATGATCTTTGCCTTGTACATCTTCAGGACGGCTTTGTCACTGAACCAGTACGTGAAGACATTCATGCCCATGGCGATCACAAAGAAGAGCGCAGCTCCCCCGGATCCTCCCATGTAGTTGCCAAACGCCACCAGAATCAGCGTCATGGCCGTCATCATCCCTGCGACCTTCGCGATCTGCATCTAGCCCTGCTCCTCGTTATTCAGTTGCGGTGGATCATCTCCGTCGGGGTTGTACCCCCACTCGCGGAAAAAGAACACACCGAGAATCCGTTCGTTCTCGAGCAGCCCGTTCGAGGAACCGAGAAGCTGACTTCCGCTCCTCAGGAAGCGATCCTCGAAAAAGCCCTCAACATTGTAATCGTCGGTCAATGCCCACTCGACGCGCACTCCGGCCACGGCGTTCTGCGAGCCAGTGTCGAAGGGACGGATCACCATCACGACAAAGGCATCGGGTCCGACGTACCGACCCAGTTCGATCTGGGTATCCCTCTGCCCTTCAGCGCCCAGCGACTGCGTCCCGCCCTGCTGCTGAACAGAGAAGTAGTCGAGCGAGAAGAGTTCGCGGGCGATCGCCGTGCCGAATTGATTCGCGAACGCACCGCCAACGTAGGTGACCAAGCCGCCACCGATTGAGTTGACGGCATTGCTTCGCTGAATCTGTCCGACTTCGGCTCCATTCCGTCCGCCCAACGAGCCGCTGGGTTGGCCAAAGATCAGGTATGACACCAGATCCTCTTCTGCGAGGCCGGTCTCCTCAGTCGTCAACGTCACAACCGGCTGGACCAGTGATCCTCCGACCTGGGCGTTCACTACGAAGTGGGCGTCATTCGGTCTTCGAATTCGACTGGTCCCCTGAATATCGAGATCTGGGTTCATTCCAGGCCGCCCGATGAAGCGCACCGCCCCACCATCGACCTCGAACGCCCGCCCTAGAACGAGATGCGAGCCCCGCACCGCCTCGAGATTCCCGATCAGCACGAAGTCACTAGCAGACCGATCGTATACCACAAGGAGGTCGCCACTCAACTCGACGTTCGACTCGATCGACCTGAGCCAGCTGCCGCGCGGCACAGACAGGTTCACAGAGACCCGAAGATTGTCGAAGAATGGATTCTGGAATCCCGCGAGCAGGGGCCGAGAGACGAGCGCCGTGGTGTCGACAGCCATGCTCCCGTCGAACAGGAAGGGGTCGTTCAGGTTCACGACCCCAGCCGCACGTTGCAGTTCGTCCACGTAGATCGTGCCCTCGTCCACCTGAATATCTCCACTGACGAGCGGCCGGCGGTACGTACCCCCTAGGACAAAGCTCCCTGAAACCAGCCCCTCGATGTCGGGTCGGTCGACTGCCAGGAAGTGATCGAAGGAAAACGTGAGATCCAGGACCGGGTCCCGGACAGGCGCGAGCAGCACGGTTCCAGTGACCGTGGAGCTACCTATACCCGTCGAGGTGAGCGCGACATCGACGGTGCGATCTGGCCGCAGGTGCAGGTCGCCATTCACCGCGGTGTGGCGGACGCCGATCGCTTCGACCGACCACTCCCCATCGGAAAGTGTAAGCGTGCCCTCGGGCTCCGGATCGACCGGCGTGCCTCGAATCGACACCTTTCCGGAGACACTTCCCAGCACTCCCTCAAGGGAGCTCACATAGCTCACAGCGATCGCAGCATCGAGGGAATCAGCCACAATCTGAACGGCCATCGGCGCATCGACGATCCGCTCCTCGACGTCGGTTAGCGACAGGTCGACTGGGAAGAGACCACTCGCCCGCAGGACGTCCGCCGCCCCGTCCCAGCCCCGTATGTCGAAATCAACACTCTTGTTTTCGTACGTCAGTGAACCATCGAATCGACTGAGTTGCATGGTGCCGTACCGCCCCCCGTCGACCGCGAAGTCGGCCTCGATGAGCGGAGCTTCTGAAGGCCCCTGCACCGCGACATCGAGGGCAACGTGACCACTAACGGCCAGATCCTCGCGCTGCGCGACCTGCAGGGCCTTCTCCATGTGCAATCCGTCGATGGTCAGGCGGAAGTCGCTCTCGCCTCTCCGGGCCAGCGTGCCGTCGACCACCATGGTCATTGGGTCGTCGTCCGTACGGATGATCTCGAGACTATCGACCGTCAAGGTCGATCCGTCCCAGGCCACCCTGCCCGGTCGGGCCAGATCCCAGAAAAGCTCATCGACCTGCACCGACGCCTCTGTGAGGTCGACCTCACCACCGACGGAATCGAACTCGAAGGCGCCCACCGCTCGGTACTGCTCCCCCTGCCTGCGTACGAGTTCGACACGGCCCCCACCTCCAAGCTCGGACATGTCCGCCTCGAAGCCACCGCGCTCGAATACGCGATTCCCCCAGGTGATACCCTCTGCGCTTGCCCCAATCTGCCACTCGCCTGTTCTCGCCGGCAGGCTTGTTGCGGTGAAAAGAACGCGTGCGGTATCGACCCGATTTCGCTGATAGGCTAGGTCGAACACATCAACAATGACTCCGATATCGAGGTTCCGGAGCTCTCCACTGATATTGGCGGCTCCCTTTACCTCACCTCGGAGGGCCACGTCTCGCTCCAGTGGCAGCGTGTCGGGGTCTGTCCCTTCGAACCGGAGAAGCTCGAGGTCCAAAGCCGAGAGCGTGTCTCTCACCGTTACATCGTCGCCGACACCCATGAGCAGCGGGCGAAATCCAACAAGAGATGAGCCGGCGAAGGAAACCCGGGCACTTCCGAAGGCACCCTCAGCGAGGCCGAGTCGGCCGCCACCATCTACTTCGATTCCGGCGACATTTCCAAAAAGGGAGTCGGCGATCAGTACACCACGTGACACTCGAACGCCTGTGTTGAACGTGTCGACACGGACGAGCCCGACCTGCGATTCCATTGCCACCAAGGTGGCCGAGAGCTCCATCGAGTCGACCGAGAATCCGCGCCCCTCAAGGTCGAGTTGTCCGCTCCATACGGTTTCCACTGGGACGCTCCCTGTCACCGTGGCGAGAGGGAGCGCATCTCCTGTGGCACGGAGGCGATAACTCGCCGCCAGATCGGTAACGTCCATAGCGCCATCGAGCAGGATCGTCCCGCTTCCTGCGATGAGGTCCGCCGTCATGCGGAGGTCGCTCAGTGGCCCATCAAGGTTCAATAGACCGGCAACCGATCCCCTCAGGTCCAGCTCCGGCGCCAGACTAGAGAACACTCCGATCGACAAGGGCAACAAGTCGACGTCGAGTGATGTGATCCAGTCGCCGACCTCGAGCGCGCGCCAGACCGTGCCTCGCACATCAAAATTCGATTGGAGGCCGGTACTCGACTGGTGGTTCAACGAGGCAGCAACGTGCAGGCCATCATCGAGTCGCCCTTCGACTTCGATCGTGCCGAAGCCATCCCCACCCCATGGCACACCAGGCCAGAGCGCTTCGAGAATGGTGTAATTGAGCGGATCCAGAGTCGCGCGGAGCCCACGTGCGCCCGGGTTGTCCCCTTGGATGATTGTTCCGACAAAATCGGCCGTCACGGGGCTACCACTGTAGCCCGTAGGGACCAGAGTGACCCGTCCCTCGGCCTCGAGCTCATCAAGCGTACCAGAGAAAACAGCGTCACCACTCAGCCACCCTTCGATCGGCAGTTCTCGCTGGAGCCACGGCTCAAGTCGCTCGAGTGTGATGGGATTGGCCGACACGTTCAGGTTCTGCATCGAAATTTCTTCGGCGAACCGGACCGGCCCGTCGAAAACCATCTGACTTGCCTCGAGTTCGACCTCCATCGGATGCATTTCGATCAACACGCCACCACCGGTCCGCAACCTAGCAGCTCCGCGGTACCGACCTTCCGGCACCCTGGAGTCGATCCACCTTACGTCATCGAGATCTGCCCATCCATCGGTCGCGAGGGTCGCACGGAAGGTCCAAGGTGCACCCTCACTCTCCGGACCCACCGCGATGTCTCCCTCGAGCAGAGAACCCGCTGCGAGCCGGAAAGCCAGCTCCGTGACGTCGATGCCCGCACTCTTGCTGTAGGCCAAGCGCCCGAACGCCTCACGCACTCGGAGTGGCTCGACGAGTATCGAAATCTCCGACGAGAACGACGCGAGCCGCGCAGAAAATTGTTCCGCTGCGTCCAACGACAGAACTGCTTCTTCGACGTCGAGGTCGAGCGAGTCGAAACGCAGGACTCTGAGGGGCTCACCATTGGGTCCAGAGACAACGAGCGGGTGTGAAGGATCCGGAGCGGGAGCTATGATCCGCACCTTGCCATCCCGGATACCGACGCGTCCCAGCGAGAAGGCATCGGCAGCCGGTGCCCCGGGATCTCGCGGCTGCCCGTCGACAAGGAACTGCGTGATGTTCGCCGGTTGGTCGGCCGTATAGCTCGAAATCTCGAGGTCGAGGCCCCAGATGATGGTCGAACGGATCGGGGGACCGCCGAAGATCGCAGCGGGGAGCGAGTACCGAAGCTCGACAGAGTCGGCTGTCGCAAAAGGTCGTCCGTCGGAGGTCTCCAGCTGAAAGCCCACCAGTGTCGCACCGGTCAGGAGTGTCCCACTGCGGACACTATCGACCGACAGTTTGCCGGCCACCGCACTCTCGACTCGTGAGAGAGCCGCATCGAGAGCGAAGTTCTGTCCGCGACGGGTCTGGGAGAGCAGCGCAATCGCCAGCACAATGAGCAGCACTGTCCCTACCGCGGTCCGCCAGAAGCGCCGAGTCCACGGACGTGCTCGAGCGAGCACCCCTAGGGTGGGCCTGCGCCACTCGGTGCGGCGAGCGGATGAGTCCGCCACCGCAGACGCCGCTTGAGCATCCGCCGCGGGCTCCCCCACCGCCTCTTCCGGAAGCTCTCCCATCAGAATGCCTGTCCGATCGACACGTGAAGCTGCAGTCCACGATCTTTCACACCGAACAGGAACGGGTTAGGCAGGAACACCAACTGCCCCGTGCTCACATAGCTGGTGGTCATCCCGTCGACGACGAGTCTGGCCGTTTCCTGATCCTGACCAGCCACGTAGAGGCGGATCGTCTCGGTAACCGCATTAAGCTCTTCGGCATCGCGGAATCGATACGCCACGTCGATGCGGAGCGGGCCCACCGGACTTGGCACGCGAACGCCGACCCCCGGCGTGAATTCCATACTGCTCAGGGAGATCGACTCATGGGCCGCCCATGCCTGCCCCGCGTCCGTGAACAGTACGCCTTCGATTGAGCCCGCGATCGGAAACCGAAGCTCCACGTTCAACTCGATCAGACGGGTCCCACCGGTAGGCTGCGGATTCATCAGCGCGTCCGGGTGGGGGACACAGGTTATGTGCCCGGTGACCGGATTTGCGATCAGGTCCGCCGCCGAACACATGCCCCCTAGGCCTTCGGTTTCCGACAGGAGAATCTGGGGGTCGGAGAAGAGGACCCGGGGACCCAGCCGGCTTTGTGCGAAGCCACGCACGGAGTTGGCGCCACCCGTGTAGAAGCGCTTCTGGGGGTGTACGATGTCCGGGGCCTCCCCCCCCCCCGAGGCAGCGAGGCCTTCGAACCCTCCGGGCCCCACCCAACCGCCACGCGCTCGCATCGCAAAGACGCTCGAACTCACGGGGATATACCGCGACGCCTCAGCTACAATGCGGTCATACCTGAAATCCGATGCGGTCCACGGGGCTGCGTGCTCGAGGTCGAGCAGAACACGGTATCCGGCGCGCGGATTCAGAATGTCGTCCGAGCGGTCGCGGGTGAGGTTCAGCCCAACCGGCGACAGCCAGATGGCACCCTCAAGTTCCACAATGTCATCGGGGTTACAGACGAGAAAACCCGTGCAATAAAGGACATTGTCGGCGTCGAGTTCGGACAGTTCCGGCCGGTAGAATCCAGTGAGCTGCGTTTTCAGAGAAATGGTCCGCGACAGCCCGACCTGCGCACCGACCGCCCGCCGCACGAAGACGTCGGGCAGTGACTGACGCTCTGCGTAAATGGAGGCTGTCAGCGAGTTTCGGGTCGAGAAAATCCGGGGCTGAACAAAGTCGACAGACGCCAGACCAGTGAGACGTGTGAACTTCTCATCCGAACCACTCTGCGGACACAGGGGCTCGCTGGCCACCGAAGCCAGAAGGTTTCCGACCCTGCCGCGGACCTGAAGCAAACGACCACCACCCGCGAAATTCCGAGCGGTCCACCGTGCTTCCACGTTCAGGCACTCGGCAGAGTTCCAGCCTCCACCTACGCGAACTCGGTAGGGGTCACCCTCCTGGAGGGTGATCTCGAGATCGACAGATGGGTCACGATCAAGCGCCGCCGTGTCAGGCACCACGGAAGCGTTCCGTATGATCTCGAGCCCGTAAAGTCTTCGGGTCGCTTCCTCGATCTCGCTGCGGCGGTATGGATCTCCGGTGGTCAACTGCGCCGTTCGTAGGACCGTCCCGACACTGAGATCATCCGTCCCATCCACCGTGATGTCCCCGTATGTGGTCTGCGGGCCAACGACGATCTCGAAGGTGACGATTGCGTTGTAGCGGTCCCCCGCAGGACGAAATGCGCTCAGATACACCTCGGCGTAAGCATGCCCGTCGTCCGTGAGACGACGAGCCAGCGTGTCCCGGGTCGCATCGAGTTCGAGCGTGCTCAATCGGTCGCCCGGGCGAATCGGCAGATCCACGAGGAGGCCCTCTCCGTCGTAGTCGTCAGCTCCCACGAATTCGATGCTGTCTGCGATAACGGGAGGTCCTTCCACGACCCGGAACATCACTTCCGCGTTCGCACCCGCACGCGTGACCACCGCGGTGTCGACCAACACCTCTCGGAAGCCGCGCTGGCGGTACCACAGAGTGAGGCGCGCACGATCTCTGGGAAGATCTCGATCGCGAAGCTGCGAGCGGCTCAAGGAGAAACCGATACCGAGCGGACAGAACGGAATCGGGAAGTAGAACACCCAGGACCGGCAAGCAGTCTCGCGGGTGACAATAGCGCGCGCGAGTGAATCGCCAGGAAAGGTCTCGTTCCCTTCGAAGGTCACGCCCTTCACTTCGGGCCCGCGCAACTGGGCCTCAACCGACGACGGAATCGCCAACAGGAGAGTCAGCGAAACGAGGGTTACGAATACACCGAACGGGTCGAGCCGGATAGCTAGACCCGAACGAGGCAGCTTACGGCGACTCGCATTCGCCTTAGCCATCCGAGTCACTCGGCGGCTCAGGCAGCAGAGGGGCGTCAGGAAGCTCGTCTCTGGAGAGGAGAAGGCGGGTCACATACCACGCCGCAACGCCCACGGCGGCGCCGGTCGCGAGCGAGACCGCGGCACTCGTGGCCTGCTCTCCCTTTGAAAGCCGACGACGGCGGAACCGTGCCATCAGACTGCGCGCCCCTCTCTCGCTCCGTTCGTCGACGGTGAGCCCCGGGGTCGAAGACCGAATCGTACGACCCTCGTTTTCTCGAAATCCTCAGCAGCGGGGGCCCGCCGAAAAGGCGTCACCTCAATTTCGTCAGCACCGAAGCGGTGAACGCAGAGACTGTTCCACCCGGTCTCGACGCCTCGTCCTCTCTTCGACGTCGAGGTGCCCGTCACAAGAAACGGAAGCGGCACATCACTGTCAAAAACAACCTCCCGTCCGCCGCGCACCGTCGAGACGCCAGTGATGTCGAGGTCGTCGGACGTCGTCAGGTGCAGTTGATGCACATGCCCGCCCAAGACGGCATCCGCACCCATTTCCCGAAACGCCGTGGCAATCTCTGCGGCTCGCGGCATCGGAGAGCCACCGTCGCCATCCGGAGCAGGCACAAAATGATGATGCGTCACCACGATGCGCAGATCATCCAGGGAGGGCGCGGCAGCAAAGGCCTGGCGCGCAAAGTCGAGTTGTGACTCGTCGATCCGCCCGTTCACCACCGCCCGCCTTGGAGCCGCAGACGCCAGGGCGACGAATGTCGCTCCGGGTACGCGAGTCACGCTGTCACGCGCACGCCCACCCACGAAGGCGTCCCACTGCCCGAAAGGTGCGGCTATTCGCTCCCAAAATCGGTACAGCGGAACATCATGATTCCCCGGTGTCACGACAACGGGCGTGCCTGCTCCGAACCGGTCCAGTGTACGGCGGGCGAGCTGGAACTCTCCCCTTTGGGCACGCTGGGTCAGATCTCCGGAGACGACCACCACATCGGGGCTGACAGATTCGAATACGCGAAGCATGGCATCCGCCGCCTCAGGCAAAAACGGTGCACCTACCTGAAAATCTGAGGCATGGAATACGGTAAGCCGGGCGCCCTTCACTAGGCTTCTCCCGTCTCCGACGCCAGCTCGCCCCGCATCTTCACCAGACCCACGACGCCAAACGCCACGATGCCTAGGCTGATGAGTTGTGCGACGGTTAGGACGCCAAAGAATCGGTCGTCTTTCGCGCGCAGGAACTCGACCAGGAAACGCTCCATTCCGGCACAGGCGAGCCAGACCAGGAAAAGCCAGCCTGGTTTGTGTCTGTGACCCCGAATGCGCCAAAGGCCGAGGAAGATCAGAGTACTTATACCAACCTCGTACAACTGGGTCGGGTGGACCGGAACCACCTGGCCATACTCCTCGATCAGCGCCGGATCGACGGTCACACCGAACATCTGCTCGATGTTCTGGACTGTGGTCGCCGGAGTGCCCCGTGGGAACCGAACGCCAAACCGAGAGGCGGTGGGGAGTCCCCAGTCATCACCGACCATGAAGCAGCCGATACGGCCAACGCCGTACGCCAACGCCAACGCAGGGGCCATCAGGTCGGCAACAGACGGGACCGACATCTTCTGACGTCGGATCTCCCATATGACGAGGGCCGTCGCCAGCAAGAAGCCCCCGTACCAGACCAGCCCTCCGCGCGACATGAGCATCGCCCCAGGGTTTTCTACGAGGCGAGGCCAGTTCAGGAGAAGGTAGTAGCCCTTCGCTCCCAAGATCCCACCAACCACCGCCATGAAAACGAAGTCCCATGCCTTCTCTGGATCTTCGCCGACACGACGCAGTTCGGAACGGAGAACATACCCGGCGGTGAGGAACGCGAGGAGCATGAACACGCCGAAAGACGTGATCGGCTGGCTCCCGAGGAACGGGACCCAAGACGGAAGTTCAAAGAAGACGGGATACATAGGGTTTTAAGTTCGTGGGACCGGGGTCGCGCCGGAACCGCTCGCGCGCGTGAGCCCGGGGAACGGCAGCGTCGCAGATGCTCCACTGTCGTCGGGCGAGGCTTCGCCCCGTTCATACCGGTAGCGCGCGGCCCGAGCGACCATGGCTCCGTTGTCCAGAGACAGCCTGGGTGACGCATGAAATACGCCTGAGGGCCCCTCATCGTCTGACTGAGCCACGTCGGCCAGGCTCTCTGCCATCTGCGTCCTCAGGTGCTGATTCGCGCTCACGCCGCCGCCTAGCACGACTCGGGCACAGCCGGTCTCCTCGACAGCCCTCATCGTCTTGGCAACGAGCACGTCCACTGATGCGGCCTGAAAAGACGCAGCAATGTTGGCCTTCTCGGCCTCCAGGTGATCGGCTCCGCCCTCCGCCTCGATCGCCTTGGTCAGTTCCACGACAGCCGTCTTCAACCCACTGAATGAGAAGTCATAATAGTCGTTCCCGTCGGGCGCCTGATTGCCCCGGAGCATGGGTCGCGGAAGACGATGGGCCTTGCCGTCACCTTTGAGGGCGAGCCGCTCGATCGCAGGACCGCCGGGATAGGGGAGCCCAAGCAACTTCGCAACCTTGTCGAAGGCCTCCCCCGCAGCGTCATCCCGGGTCTGACCCAGCAGGCGGTACTCCCCCCACTCAGCCGCATGAAGTAGCAGAGTGTGCCCCCCCGACACGAGGAGTGCTACGAACGGCGGTTCGGCCTCCGGCTGCTCAAGCGACGGAGCGAAGAGATGCGCTTCCATGTGGTGGACGCCCACCCAGGGACGATCGAGGCCATAAGCAACGGCCTTGGTCCAGCACACACCCACCAGCAACGCTCCGATCAGTCCTGGGCCAGCGGTGACCCCGAAGACATCGATATCCTCAAGCGCAACACCCGCCTCCCGCAACGTCTGATCGACGACCGCGTCCACCTTCTGGAGATGCGCGCGCGCGGCTAGTTCTGGGACGACGCCACCGTACACCGCATGGACGTCTTGGGAGAGGATGACGTGCCCGAGAATCCGGTGGCCTCCGTCGAGCACTGCGGCAGAGGTTTCGTCACAGGATGTTTCGAGACCCAGAACCAGTGGACCCGGCGAAGAGATCGTCACCTCTCGCTCCTGCCGTCGTCCGACCCTCCGTCGGGCCCCTCTCCCTCCGGACTGCCCCAGTCTTGGTCGATCACACGGCGAACGGTAATGCGTTCGGGTTCAAGGGCCGCGGTCACCAACGCGGGCACGCCATCAATTTGAACTCGAACGAAACGTTCTTCACCCGGCATCATGCCCAGAAGAAGATCAGTTGGAACCCAGACTCGGAGACGCGATGGGTCTAGTGCGGTTACGATGCTGCGCGCGCCCATTACCCGGACCTGAATCGTGGCCGGATCAGCGACGACCGCCGCCTCAACCGGATTCGCGACGGCCTGCACGGTGATCCCGTCGAGCACTCTTTCAATTAAGCCCTCGACGCGAATGCCCAGCGACGCCGTCGGAGGGACGACTGAGGAGCCGAGAAAGCCCGATGTGTCTAAGGCCACGGCAAACACGCCGGACCGACTGATCGACGACAAATCGAACGGTTCGAGGATGAGCGAATCGAGACCTTCGAGTCTGCTCTGCGGCCCGCGTACCCGCACCAGCTGAGGACTCAACTCGATGTCGGCAGCCATCCCAAGGTGATCAGGCACTCGCCCAGCGAGCCTCATAGCAACTGGGATCATTCTGACCTGCGCTTCTTCGAAGGTCACCCGCACAGTCGCAGGAGAAATCGACTCGACAGTCAGTCCAGATCGCTGCCCGAGCTGCACCCACTCACGCCGCAGGGTTATGAGCGTATCGCGAGCACCGATGGTCCCAATGGGAACGCGGATGCTCGTGCCTTCCCTAGCCAGGCTGATGATCTCTCGAGCGGGCCCACCCAACCGCAGCTCAACCGTTGCTGGTGCAGATGCGCCGGAAGTGGTCCAAGCGGTGTCCAAGACCTGAATACGGACCGGGACCGCCTCGAAGGTCTCCTGATTCGTCGGCTCGGTCTGGACGAGCGCCCAGAGGAAGATGGACAGCCCGAGGGCAGACACCTTCAGACGCCAGTTGTGCACAAGCGTCTGAGATCGGCTGGTCACCGTGCTAGTCCGCGCTAAGGAGCCTGCGAATCAGCTCCTCGTTCTCGGGCGCATCCCACGTGGTCTCGCCGGCGACCTTCTTGTGGATGATGCCGTCTTTGCCGATGAGAAAGCTCTCCGGCACGCCCGTAGTCTGGTAGATGCGCTGAATGTTGCCCGATGGATTGTGCAGGATCGGGAATGTGAGACCGAGCGACGTCGTGAACTCAGCCAAGTTCCCACCCGCGCGCCCCCCGATATCGCGTTGCCCAAAGGGCGCATCAACGCTGATCGCCAGAATTTCGAAATCCTCGCCATCGAGCGCCTCGTAGAGACGCTGCATCGAGGGCATCTCAACCACGCACGGACCACACCAGGTCGCCCACACGTTCAGGAGCAAGACCTTGTCCCCGAGGTAGTCACTGAGGGCCACTTCGTCGCCGGCCATATCGACCACGAGGAAGTCCGGCGCGACGCTGCCGGGCAGCACGGGTTGGTAGTTCTCCCGCCCCACCCACGCGAAAGCCACCATAGCAGCAACGCCGACGATGGCCCACAAGTAGGGCGAGCGGACGAACCAGCGCGGGAGTAAGTGCATGCTGTAGCTGCTACGAATTTCGGGGGTCATTGTTCCGTCTCGAGACCTCGTCTGCCAACCTTCAAACGCACGCCGCTTCCCCGTTGCAGTTCCGTGTCCGCTACCGGTTCCTGTTCGACGATGATGCCCTGATCACGCCCAAAGCGGAACACTTCCTGCACGTCAGCCACCACGAGTCCAAGCGAGTCGAGCAGCGCCTCTGCCTCAAGCTGCTCGAGACCGAGCACCAGCGGCATGGGAACAACGGGCGGGCCCGTGCTCACAACCAGACGAACCTGCGCCGGCAGGGCGACGATACTGTCCGGAGACGGAGAGACCTCGATTACCCGTCCCCGTGGTGCATCCGCCTCTGCAGTGTCGACCGATACGACGAAGCCGCTCGTCTCAAGGACAACCCGAGCTCGTGACTCGTCCAGCCGCAGAACATCGGGGACGGACCGCATCTGGGGGCCCATGCTGATCGTGACGCGGACCAGTGTCTCTGGCGTCGCAACCTGCGTCGGCAGCGGAGACTGCCCCAGTATTAGCCCTGCGGCGACGGACGGGTGTCGAAGGGAGTCGACGATACCCATCTCGAGGTTGGCCCCTGCCAGCCGCTCGCCGGCAGTAGCGAGGCCCATCCCGCGAAGATCAGGCACCTCAAACAGATCTCCAGGTGGCGGCGGCGCAGGGAACAGAACCTGAGTCGAGACCAGATAACCGAAGCCTCCGCCGATGACTGCGATGCCCACAACCGCACCGACCAGCTTGCTCCCGGCCAGCCCCACCTTCCCCACCCTGCGAGGCACTGAAGAGGCATTGTCCGCATTCATGCTCGATTTCTCTGCTGTAACCGCAGACGTGTTCTCCGACATGGGTGCGGCGAACCCGATGCCCTCAGGCTTCTCCGCAGACTCCTGCGAGCCCATATCGTCAGATACATTCTGCTTTTTCGTTCGCCGGCGTCGATTGCGGCCCAGCGAGTCACCGAGTTTCATGACACCCTCCGGAGACGGGCGGCGAACGCACCATCGAACTCCGTGTCCTGGGGAAGGACGACCAGCGTGCCGTCCTCTGCTTTCATCGATGCAGGAACCACCCCGCTGTCCTCGATTGAGAAATCCACCCGGTCGGAGAGGAATGCCTCAACCACCGCTTCGTTCTCTTCCGGCTCAAGCGTGCACGTGGAGTAGACGACCAGTCCACCAGGGCGCACGCAGTCGGCGGCCGCTGCGAGCATACCGCCCTGCAGGGCAGCCATCTCGTTAATGGAGTCCGGGCTCAGCCGCCAGCGTGCGTCCGGGTGCCGAGCCAGGGTTCCGGTTCCTGTACACGGAGCGTCGAGTAGCACGACATCAGCGCCCAACACCGGAGGGTGCAGGGCATCCGCCACGACGAGCGCCATCGGGTGCCCCACGCGGTGGGCGTTGTCTTTCAGCATGCGAAGACGCGACTCCGAACGATCGGCGGCCAGGATAAACTCCGGGCGGGCGGGCAGAGCGAGCACCTTGCCGCCGGGTGCCGCACAAAGATCTGCAACCATCGTGCCGGATGGAACATCCGCATACACAGAAACGAGATTGGCTGCCGGATCCTGAACAATCGCAGGGGCTGCTGCAGCCAGAGCGCCGCGGACAGAAACACCGTCCTGCAGCCTTAGGCAGAAAGCTCCCCGCCCAGCCGCAGTGGCTTCGAATCCAGCGGCTATCAGCCGCTCTGTCGTCTGATCCAGGTCGCACTCGAGCGGGACGATATGGGTAGCCGGACGCCGGTTGTTCGCGATCACCAAGCGCCGGACGTCATCGGTGGACCATCGAGCGAGCCACCGGTCAATCAGCCAGCGCGGGTGCGAGCCCCAGCGTTCCAGATAGCCAGCAAAGTCGTCGTGCTCTGAGGGGAAGCGGTCCGGTCCATCCCCCGCAGCGGCAACTTTACGGAGGACGGCATTGGCAAACCCCGCGGGCGGCCCACCCACTGCCTCTTTGATCTGATCCACCGTCTCGGAAACCCCCGCGTACTCGGGGACACTGCCCATATACAAAATCTGATAAGCGCCAAGACGGAGGAGTTCGAGAACCTTTCCGTCGACCGACTCCAGACCACGACGCACATGGGGTGCGATCAGGTGGTCCAGTCGACCGCGAAGTCGTGTGACCCCGTAAGTCAGCTCGTGAGCAAAAGCCCGGTCCCTAGGCTCCAGACTTCCGGCAACGGCATTGAACGCGCGATCGAGTCGCCGACCGCGTTCTGTTTCGAGGCGAATGGAGAAGGCCGCCGCGCGGCCCGGAGAGGTCCGGCTCAGTCGAGCATTCCAGCAGTCGGAGAAGATGGAACCGCGATTTCACGCGAGGGCATGCGCCCGGCAAGATAGGCGAGCCTGCCCGCCAGGGTCGCGTGCTTCATCGCGTGAGACATGCACACCGGATCATCAGCAGTCGCCAACGCGGTGTTCATCAGCACGCCGTCGACACCTTGTTCCATCGTGATGCAGGCGTGCGAAGCAGTGCCGACCCCGGCATCGACGATCACCGGCACTTCAAGTCGATTCTTGATCTCGCGAATGAAATAGGGGTTCACCACACCGAGCCCGCTGCCGATCGGAGAAGCAAGAGGCATGACAGCCGCGCACCCAGCGTCCTCGAGTCTGAGGGCCGTGACCAAGTCATCGTTGGTATAAGCCATAACCTTGAAACCCTCATCGGCGAGAATTTTCGCCGCTTCCAGCGTAGCCTGGACGTCAGGGAGCAATGTCTTCTCGTCGCCGATCACTTCGAGCTTCACGAACTCGTTGAAGCCCGCAGCCCTGGCGAGTCGTGCATATCGAATCGCGTCCTCAGCAGTGTAGCAGCCCGCGGTGTTGGCGAGCAGAAAAAACTCGTCCGGGCTGAGGTGATGCAGGATGGCCTCTTCCTTCGTGCGGTCGAGGTCGACCCGGCGCACGGCGACGGTCACCATCTCGGTACCGGCCGCGCGAATGGCGTCGACCATGATCTCATTGGTCTCGTACTTCCCGGTGCCCACGATCAGTCGAGAGGTGAATTCAACTCCCCCGATCGTCAAAGGACCATCCAGAGCCCTCGCTGCGTCGATCATCGCTTCGGTCATACTTTGCGCATCTTCATCCACCGCCCACGAAGTGAACGAGTTCAAGGGTGTCGCCTTCCGACACCGCGTGGTCCTGATAGCTGTCTCGCTCAATGATGTCGCGGTTCAGTTCAACCACGACCATCCCCGGGTGGAGCTCCAGAGACTCGAGAAGGGAGTGCACGGTGAGGCCCGTCGAAACCTCACGCTCTTTCCCGTTGAGCTGAACCTGAATCGTGTTCGTTTGCGTCACACCTTTACTCCGTGCTGGCTGAGGACCGAAATGTACTCTGCAACGGCCTCCACGGGATCCGGTGCGTCCCAGATGCCGCGAATCACTGCGACACCGTAACACCCCGTGCCCATGACTTCGGTGACTCCGGCCGGATCGATTCCACCGATACCAATGACCGGTGTGCCCATCGCTGCCTCAACCAGTTCGCCCAGAGCGACTGCTCCGATACCAGCTGTCCCCGGGTGTGATTGCGTCGCATAGACAGGACCTGCGAACAGGTAGTCTGGCGCTCGCTCCACCGCGGCCCAGACCTCCTCCTCGGAATGTACCGATACACCCACGGACACACCCTCACCTACCACTCGCCGCGCATCTCTCACGTCGAGCGAGCGCCGTCCAAGATGTACTGCCGGGAGTCCCAGAGCCTTGGCGACATCGAGACGATCGTTCGCCACGACCCAACCGTCGCTCTTCTCCGCGACCACCTGGAGCCGCGCCGAAGCTCGGAACACCTCCGCACCGGAAGCGCGGGGGCCGCGAACATGCAAGGCGACGTTCGAGCCACCCATCGACAGGATCGACTCCGCTACGGACGGCCATTCATCTCTGGCGAGCGCATCATCGTCCGTCACGATGTGAAGTCGGGGGATCAGGGTCGAAGCCGCCATCGCCGGTGGCCCGTCACCGCGCGTCACTCGAAGCGCTGGCCCGGCTCGATGCCACGGCCGTTGATCCAGTCCGAGATCGTCATCCGGCGCTTGCCGGGGGGCTGTCCTTCATGGAACGAAACGCCGCCGGAGCTAGTCGCGACCAGAACGCCGTCCTCAACCGATGCTCTCAGTACCGTTCCCGGACTCACATTGAGTTGCGCGGTGCGGGGGCCACCGTTTGTCGACAGTCCGCCAGCCTCGAGCGACTCAACGTCCTCTCCTGACCAGACAGCCGGACGAAACAGTTTCACCGGAGCATCCGCCAGCATCGACCACGCCCCAGGCACCGGGTCCATTCCCCTTGCATGGCCGGCGACCTCAGCAGCCGGACGGTTCCAATCGATTCGTGCTACCGCCCGATTCACCTTGGGAGCGAACGTCGCCAAGGTGTGATCCTGCTCGACCTCTTCGGCGGCGCCAATACTCATCAGGGCAAGTGCCTCGACTAAGGCCGCCGCACCGAGCTCGGACAGGCGAGTCGTCAGGTCTCCGGCGGTCTCGTCCGAGAGAATAAGCTCCTCGACTCGATGGATCATGGCGCCCGCATCCATTGCCTTCACCATGCGCATGACGGTGACACCGGTCGTCTGATGACCGCGTGCGATCGCCCAGTTGATCGGGGCCGCCCCGCGAAGCTCGGGAAGCAGGGAGGCGTGCACATTGATCGACCCGAGGCGCGGAAGTTCCAACACCTCGGTGGTAAGAATGTGGCCGTATGCGACGACGACAGAGATATCCGGCTCAAGCGCCCGAACCTCCTCGATGAATTCTTGCGTTTTCGGAAGGTCCGGCGTCAGGACGGGGAAGCCCTGCTCGATGGCCACTTCCTTAATCGGTGACGGACGAAGCCGGCGTCCACGCCCCGCAGGGCGGTCGGGCTGTGTCACCACTCCGACGATCTCGAAGCCCTCGCCGTCTATGGCTCGCAGCGACGGAACCGCAAAAGCTGGCGTGCCCCAGAACAGAATCCTCACGAGCGGCTCACGCCTCCTCGGCCTCCAGTTTCTTCCACTTCTTCATGAGCATGCGCCGCTTCAAGGGACTCACTCGATCGACGAAAAGAACTCCGTTCAGATGATCGATTTCATGCTGGAGAGCCCGACCGAACAGTCCATCGGTTTCGATGATGATTTCGTCCCCTTCGGGATCACGACCCTCGACTCTGACTTCTGCGGGCCGCTGAACGGTTTCCTCGAGGCCTGGAATTGAAAGACATCCCTCCGATTGCTTCGCCGTCTCGTCACTGGACCACGTCACGACCGGGTTCACCAGAGCGACGCGTTCGAAATCCTCGTCTTCGTCATCACTGTCAGGGCGACGAAGGTCCACGACGATGATCCGAAGTGGAAGGCCGATCTGAGGTGCGGCCAGACCGATGCCGTCGGCATGGTACATCGTCGCGTACATATCGCGCACCAGAGACCGGAGATCGTCGTCAAAAACCGTGATCGCCTCAGCCTCCGTCCGGAGAACCGGATCGCCCATGAGGACGATATCCCGAATCATCCTTTTTTCGGCTCTCCATAAACGTCGAGGACGGAAGCCACACGGCTCCGGTCGACGGTCAGGCGAGTGTTCTCACCCGTCTTGATGGTGAGGCGCTTCTCTTCCACGTGGACGACCTTCCCGATAATCCCTCCGTTCGTCACGATCTCGTCGTCCTTCTTGATCGACGTGAGCATGTCTTCGACGCGGGATCGCTCTTTCGCCTGCGGGCGAAGGAGCAGGAAGTAGAAGATCGCAAAGATCGCGACCATCTGAGCGAGGAAGATCATCGAGGAGTTGCCACCCTCCCGCGGTACAGCAAAGAGCAAATTGAGCGATATCAAGCCAAACTCCCTTCGTTGCGATAGCGTACGAGCCACTCGCTGCTCCAGCTCGTAAAGCTCCCGTCGCCTACACGGCGGCGGGCCTCTTCACCGAGGCGAACCAGAAAGCGGAGATTGTGAATCGAGACGAGACGTACCGGAAGCCATTCGGACGAAACAATGAGATGGCGGAGATACGCTCGATCATACCGTGAACAAGTGTAACAATCACACCCGGGGTCGATCGGCCGGGTGTCCTCTCTGAACCGAGCGGCCCTCAAATTGACCTGGCCTTCCTCGGTCGTCCAGGCAGTTCCGTGACGGGCGTTCCGGGTCGGAGCAACACAATCAAAAAGATCGCACCCGCGGGCTACCGCCTCGAGTAGATCGTCCGGATAGCCTACACCCATGAGATAGCGCGGACGATCTCTCGGGAGAACACCGTCGAGCACTTCGAGAACGCGCCACATATCCGTCTTGGCCTCGCCCACGCTCAGCCCCCCGATGCCGAAGCCGGCCCAGTCCCCGACATCCATGAACTGACGAGCGTGCTCGCGACGCAGGTCGTCGAAGACATTGCCCTGGAGCACCGGTAGCAACGCCTGTTGCGGCACATCCCTCTCCGATTCGATCTCGCCGAAGCGGGCCCGGCATCGTTCCAGCCAGGCAAGAGTTCGGCGGTTCGCTTCTTCAGCCGTGGCTCGGTCACACCCACCGGGCGGGCACTCATCGAACGCCATGATGACGTCGGCGCCAAGCGTCCGCTGGACGTCCATGACAGACTCCGGCGTGAAAGAGTGCTTCGAGCCATCGATGTGGCTCTGGAAGTCGACGCCCTCATCATGGATCTGCCGGATATCGGCCAGTGAGAAGACCTGGTACCCGCCCGAGTCAGTGAGAATCGGCCCGTCCCAGCGCATGAAGTCGTGCAACCCGCCCAGCTTCTGGACCAGTTCGTGCCCCGGACGCAGGTAAAGGTGGTAGGTGTTCGCGAGCACCATACGGGCCTGCAGCGCGCCGACCTCCTCCATGATCAGACTTTTCACCGTCCCGGCGGTGCCCACCGGCATGAATGCCGGGGTCGGCACGTCACCATGGGGCGTGGTAAACGTGCCTGCGCGTGCAGAGCCGTCCGTCGAGGAGAGTGTGTAGTCGAACATGGGCGGCAATCTAGCAGCTTCGGACTTGGCCCATTACCGGCCGGGCGGCAGCGCCATCGCATCGCCGTAGGAATAAAAGCGGTACGCGTTGAGCACTGCCTCTCGATAGGCCCCCATCGTCGCCTCATAGCCCCGGTGCGCGGCGACGAGCATGAGAAGCGTGGAACGTGGCAGATGGAAATTCGTGATCAGCCCATCGACGACGCGGAAGTCGTAGGGCGGTCGGATGAACAGCCGGGTCTCGCCAGAGCCCGGGGTCACACGTCCGGCCGCATCGGCACATGATTCGAGCGTGCGAACTGACGTCGTACCGACCGCCCACACGCGTCCGCCTCGATCGCGGGTCTGGTTGACGGCGTCAGCCGTCTGCTCCGAAAGAGTATACGACTCCGCATGCATCGGGTGGTCCGCCGGATGGTCCACCTCGATGGGTCGGAAGGTGCCGATACCGACGTGAAGCGTGACCGACGCAAACGCGACCCCACTCGCCTGGATTCGGCGGAGGAGATCTTCCGTGAAATGGAGCCCCGCGGTTGGGGCCGCGACCGAACCCGGCGTTCCGGCGTAGACCGTCTGGTAGCGCTCCCGGTCGACCTCGTCGTCGGAGCGTTCGATGTACGGAGGAAGAGGAATGTGGCCGTGTCGTTCCAATGCTTCTTCCGCCGACATGGCGGTGACCAGTCGTACCACTCGGTTGCCTGACGGAGTCGTCGACAGGATTTCCACAGTCAGATCATCCGCGATAGTCACGGTCCTGCCCGGCTTCAGCTTTCCTCCCGGGCGAACCAGCGCCTCCCAGACATAGCTGTCATCGCCTGTCTGGCGGATCAGGAATACCTCCGCCGCCGCACCGGTCGGCTTCCGCCCGAGAAGGCGCGCGGGGAAGACTCGACTCTCGTTCGCAACGAGCAGGTCACCCTCGGCAAACAGACCGATGACATCCGGGAACCGACCGTGACCGACAGAACCGTCGGACCCGAGGGTCAATAGCCGGCTGGCGTCACGCTGTTCGGCCGGATACTGAGCGATCAGTTCGGTGGGGAGTTCGTAGTCGTAATCGGATACGATGGAGCCATCAGGCTCACGACCCTTTCCTGCTCCAGAGATCATCTCGAGACGTCAGCCCTGATCGCCTTGATCCACGGCTTCGATCCCACCTGGCGTGACTCGGAAGCGCCGCACGACCGGCTCGGTCGGGCAACACATCACGTCATCGGGACCGTGTTCAGTCAGGTGAAGCTCGGCCGTGTCGTCGTCCAGTGTCATGGCTCGAACCCCGACACGGTCTCCCAGAGCGACTGCTCCCTGCCACTGCCAGGCCGCTGAGCCGGGAGTCAGCTCGAAAAGGGCGAACTCCATGAATGTCCCGCTGCCTCCACCCGACACCCATGCGACGGCCAAGGCCTCGGTGCTCTCGTCACCGTCTGGGTCACCTTCGATCACCCAGTCCGTAATGCCACCGCGCGCGATGACCACGTCTCCCTCGACGGCCTCCCCTTCGCCTGCACGCAACTCCATGGTCACCGCATCAAAGTCCGCGAATACGATCTGCGCGTCCTGCAAAGACGGAGGTGGGGCGGCAGCGCACAGCAGCACTGTCAGGCAGCAGAGCGTAGCCCGGGTCACGACTCTTCCACGAAGAGCGAACCCTGCGGGCCTTTCTGCCCCTCAGGCCCGCCTCGGCCATCCGGGATCGTATAGCCAAACCGCCGGAACGCTCGCGGGGTGGCGATCCTTCCCTGCGGTGTGCGCTGCAGGAAGCCCTCCATGATCAGAAACGGCTCGTACACCTCTTCCAGTGTCGTCGCGTCCTCACCCATGGCGACCGCCAAGGAGTTCAGGCCTACCGGGCCACCCTCGAATTTTTCGATCAGCGTCTTGATGACCTGAGCATCCATCTCGTCGAGGCCATATTCATCGACATCGAGGAGGGTCAGGGCGGCGCGGGCAGTATCGACGTCGATGTGCCCTTCACCCCGAACCTGTGCGTAGTCGCGGACGCGCCTGAGGAGTCGATTCGCGACGCGGGGCGTCCCTCGGGAGCGCTTGGCGATCTCGATCGCTCCGTCCTCCGTGGTGTCGATGCCAAGAATCTCGGCACTTCGACGGACAATGATGACCAGTTCCTCGGACGGATAAAAATTCATGCGCTGGACGATGCCGAAGCGCGCTCGCATGGGTGACGTCAACGCGCCGAAGCGAGTCGTCGCTCCAACCAAGGTGAAGCGCTCGATCTTCATCGTCATAGTCTCGGCCTTCGGTCCATCGGACAGGCGGATGTCCACCTGCCAGTCCTCCATCGCCGGGTAGAGGAACTCTTCGATAATGGGTCTCAGCCGATGGATCTCGTCGATGAAGAGGATGTCCCCCTCTCGCTGGCTGGTGAGGATGCTCACCAGATCAGCAGGACGTTCGAGCACCGGGCCTGATGTGGTCTTGATGTTCACCCCCATCTCACGGGCGAGCAGGGCCGCCAGTGTGGTCTTCCCCAGTCCGGGAGGGCCATGGAACAGAACGTGATCCAGCGCTTCCTTCCGACCCTTCGCAGCCTCAATCGCGATCGAGAGGGCCTCGCGGACCTTGGCCTGGCCAATGAACTCCGCCAGCCGACTCGGCCGGAGTGACGGCCCACTCCCCCCATCCTCGGGGAGGGATTCCGGTGTAGTGATGTGAGTGTAGTCGGTCATAAGACTACCTTACCCCGCCAATGCCCGGCGGATCAACTCCTCCGTGGAGTCGGGCACCCCTGCCTCGAGTACTGCCCGGACGGCATGGTCGGCATCGCCGAACGTGAGGCCGAGAGCGACCAGCGCCTGTACGGCCTCCTGGGCTCCTGTTGATTCACGCGGCCCGGTGGGTGTCACGATCGCGAGATCGGCAACCTTATCAGCAAGATCGAGGGCGATCTTCTCGGCCTTCTTCTTCCCGATTCCGCTGACCTGCTGCAGCGCGACCGTGTCTTTCTCCATCAGAGCTCGGGCTAGGCGCTCGGCCGGATACGTCGACATCATCGCAAGGGCGACCTTCGCTCCCACGCCAGAGGCGGTAAGGAGGCGCTTGAACAGCGTCCGCTCGTTCTCGTCAATGAAGCCGTAGAGGGCGACGGAATTATCGGTTACGACTTGGAGTGTCCGCAACTCTAAAACGCCTCCAGGTGACGGGAGACGCTGGAGGACAGTCAACGGCACTTCCACTTCGTAGACGACCCCCCCGGTGGTCTCGACCTCGACACGATCGGTCTCCAGCGAGAGTAACGTTCCCCGCAATCTCGAGATCATCGGGGAAAGCTCCCCATGAGCGCGTGGCATAATGCGGCCGCGACACCGTCGGCCGCATCGGCCGGCTTCGGAGCCTCTAGGAGTCTCAACTGCTGTTTCACCATGAAGGCGACCTGATCCTTTGAAGCGTTGCCGTGACCTGCGACGGCTTTCTTGATCTGGCGAGGCGCGTACTCGGCAATGATAAGGTCGCTGTGCGCCGCGGCGAGAAGAATCGCTCCCCGAGCATGGCCGAGCTTGAGCGCACTCTGGGCGTTCTTCCCGTGGAAAACATCCTCGACGGAGACCCTTGCCGGCTCATGGCGTTCGATAATGGCCACGATGGAGTCGTAAATTTCCCTGATGCGGATCGCGAGCGGCTCTCGAGGCGTCGTCCTGATCACACCACACTCGACGAGCGTCACACCCGCATCTGAAGCCCGTCGCACAACCCCGTACCCTGTGGCCGCGGTCCCCGGGTCGATTCCGAGAATCAGAACGCCTTCAGCCGCCGGCGAGCTATCCATGGCCCAGTCTCCGGGGTCCGCCTCGGGAAAAGATCGCCAAGCCTTCTATCACATCGCCTCAGCGAGAACCGCGTCGTCGATATCCCCGTTGGAGTGGACCTTCTGCACATCGTCGAGGTCGTCGAGCATCTCCATGAGTCGGAGCAGTTTTTCCGCGTCCTTTCCAGCAACCTCGACTTCGTTCTTGGCGACACGCGTCAGCTCCGCCGAGGACGCCTCGATCCCGGCATCCTTTAGTGCACCCTGAACGCCTGCGAATTCGGCAGGCTCCGCGGTGACCACGAATTCCTCGCCGTCCCCTGCCACGTCCTCCGCCCCAGCCTCTATCGCTGCCTCGAATACCGCGTCCTCCGTGTACTTCGTCGCATCGATGACGATCTGACCCTTTCGGTCGAACTGCCAAGCAACGGAGCCGTCCGTCCCGAGACTGCCATCGCACTTATTGAGCGCATGGCGCACGTCGGCGACGCTCCGATTCGTGTTGTCCGTCAGGCATTCGATGAACAGGGCCACGCCACCGGGGCCGTATCCCTCGTACGTGATCTCTTCGTAGCTGATGCCCTCGAGTTCACCGGTACCCTTCTTGATGGCGCGATCGATGTTCTCCTGAGGCATCGAGTTTCCCTTCGACGTCTCTACAGCGAGTCGGAGTCGGGAATTGAACTCGACGCTTCCTCCACCTTCTTTCGCAGCGACAGTGATCTCTCGAATGAGCTTGGTGAAGAGCGCGCCGCGCTTAGCGTCATTGACGCCCTTCTTGCGCTTGATCTTCGACCACTTGTTATGGCCAGCCACTGGATGCCTCCGGTGCTTCGAATGATATCGGAATGGGAAACTACGGGTTCGACATGGATCCGATCAATTGGGATTGCCCGACCGGCCCTAAGAAAGTGCCTGCGGCTTAGGCGGCTCCTGTCTAGCGTTCGTTACCGTAGGTGGAGTCTTCCCTAGCGTTCAATTCAGTCGCCAAAGATCGGCAAGATAAAAATGAGGGAACCAAAGGAGACGGGATTTACGCTGATTGAGCTACTCATCGTTGTTGTGATCATTGGGATTCTGGCCGCCATCGCGATTCCAAAGTTCTCAAGCATGCGCGCGAAGTCATATATCGCGGCAGTCACGGCAGACCTGAAGAACTTTGCGACCCTGCAGGAGATCTATCTGAGCGACCAGCACACGTACGCTCCAGATATCGTGAGCCTGGAAATGTCGGTCAGCCCCGCCGTCACGATCACCGTGAACACGGCCACCAGAACGGGCTGGGCCGCAACGGGCACACACACGGGGCTTGCCGGACAGTTTTGCAGGATCTACTACGGCGACGCTGACGCCATCGGCGCGAATCCAGCAGCTTTCCCTAGAGCCATGGCGTGCAACTAGTCGGCCGGGTCAGCTAGCCCCGTCCTTCAGATTGTACGGCCGTTGGCACCTCGCATCAGGGGCGCAGCGAGTCGACGCCATGCCAACGCGAAACCGGACTACACGAGCACGACCGAGAGGAGTGTCACCAAGCCGGCGACGGTCTGCCCCACCAGTCCGAAGTACTCCCCGGCGTGAGCAAATCGGAGGAATGTCCGGAATCGCCGCCGCGGTAGGTCCGAGCCAGCGATCTGATTGGTTTCCGATGTGGCTCGTGTTCGGTTGGACCCCTACCTGCGGTAGCCACTGTAGCCACCACCGCCGGTGTTATTGAAGCGGTTGTTCACGACGTTGTTGAAGATCGATCCAAACTGGATCGAAAAACCGACCGACAACCCATAATTGAAGTCCGTTCCGCGTTGCTGCAGGCGTAGAAGGGCTTCTTCGTCAGTGGCACCATTGGCCGAGAGATAAATCTGATCTTGGACCCAAGCTATGTTGCTCCGGGCATTCACACTGAATCCGCGCATGATCCGGAAGTCGATATCACCCCGGAGCGAGACGTTGTAGAGGTTGGTGTCATGGAGGTAGTGGGATCCCGACACCGTGACACCCGCATCTCCCCACGTCTGGCGCTGCGACAGCTCAATTTCGAGTGCCTGCTCCCATCGGGTCTCGTCCAGTTCCCCAAACACAGTCTCTTCGTGGTAGTCCCGAAACGCTGGGCCGACCTTGTAGAAGAACGTGAACGACTTCCGGGTCGCCTCTCCATACGGGAAGACGCTGAATTCGACCGCAGGCGTGACCTCCCAACGGAAGTCCTGGTTCACGCGGGTCATTCGAGCCACCTGGCCCTGCACGCCGACCGACCAGTGCTCAGCGAGCGAATACACGACGAGGGGATTGAAGCCCCAGTCGACCCGTGAGTCGTTGAAGGTCCCGTCATCGAGCTCAAATTCCTGACGGCTGTAATTCACGTTGCCGTTGAACCGCATCTTCCAGGTCGGAGTTACCCGAGACGCGTTGAAGCTTCCGTTCAGCCGCTCGGTCTTTCGTGTCTCTTCGCCATCGAGATTCCCGCTGCCATTGAGCCGGAAGACCCAGAGATTCCACGGGTCGTCGACTTCCTCCTGGGAGACGACACGTCCCCCGCTCCGGCTACCACCTCCGGCACCAGGGCCAGACAGAGCCACGATGTCACGGTATCCCGCGACGCTTGCGAAGCGAGCGAGTCCGACGCCGAGCGCATGCGTGATTCCGTCCAACCGCTCTCGATCCGTATCAGTCGGGAGCGATTGGTACCGCATGACATCGAGATACCCGTCCTGGGTACCCCTGCCGATGAAGTCGAGCTGATACTCCCTCCCGCCCGCCCCTGTCGTCGTGCTCGCCATGATGACATGCACATCAGAAACCTCCTGATCGTTCACCCAATTCACCCAGGTGATCTCGGTCCGGTAGTACTGCGAGTTGCAGTCCCGTCCATCGCAATCAAAGAAGATCTGGGGTGGTGACGCGTTCTGGCCGGAGAGCGCTGTCGAGCCGCCATCGACGGCTACTAATGCTGCGATCGCGAACACGACTGAGAAGAGCGCAGATCCAATTGTCTGACCGACTCCACCATGGGACGGACTACAGCAGATAAGGCCTTTAGGTGTAGAGGGCATGCGCACCAGAGCAGGTCGGTGTGTTGATGTCGGTCGTGCACACGACACCAGACCACGAATTTTAGTTGAGAAGGACCGAAGGCTTCGCAAGCAAGACAGGTGACGAAACGAAGGTAACGTCAGCCGCCCGGTTTCACGGTGAGCGTTGGCGCCCGCCTGGCCTCCGTGGCCTGCTCCAGCGCGAAGGCGAAGGCCAGAAGCTCGGCTTCGCTCCACATATCCCCAATGAACGCCAGCACGAAAGGAGTCCCATCTTCGAAGTAGCTGTAGGGCAAGGTCACCGTCGGTACGCCCAGGTCGTTGATGATGTTGCTCGGGATCTCGGCCCAGTTGTTGGGGGTGTAGTCCGGTCGTTCAGGATCTTCGACGACGGGTCGATTCGGGGTCCCCGACTGAGGGAAGAAGAGGCCATCGAGATCGTTCTCTTCCAAAACTGAACGGAAGAGATTCCGGGTCTTGTAGCGCCACGCCTGATACGCGTCACCCTGCTCCGTCGCACTGGGGCGCGCCGGAGATGGCGGCCCGTTACCGCCTCGGCCCTGTCCGCGGCTGTAGACCTCACCGCTGAGCATCTCCCACTCCTGGATGGAGGTGAAAGGAGCGCCTGACCCGAGTCCTTGCAAATACACGAACATGTCGTGAGTGCCCTGCGTGGGAACGTTCGTTCGCTCGCCGTAGACCTCCTTGAAGTCGCTATCTGCGAACGGGTCTTCAACGACCACTGCACCCAAACTCTGGAGCATGGTTACGGCATCATCGTAGGCGGTTTGGCTCAGCGGATCGAGTGGCAGAAAGTCGTCGCGCCAGCCAGTGCCAACGAGGCCAAAGCGCTTACCCTCGAGCGACGCCTGTCCCAAGGCCGCCACATATCCGCCCTCCGGCATGTGCCCTTGTGAAGCAAAGGTCGCGAGGTCTTCGGTGGTCGGTCCTGCGAGAATGTCCAGTGTGATTGCCGCATCCATTACCGTCTTCGCGATCGGCCCTACCACATCAACGTAGGTACCGCTCAGCGGTACAACCCCCTCGATCGGGACAAGTCCGTATGTGGGCTTCACACCTACCAGTCCCTGAGCAGATGCCGGGTTCTGAATGGAGCCACCCGTCTCCGTCCCCAGCCCGAGCACCGCAAAGCTCCCGTTTACAGCCGTCGCCGTCCCCCCGCTCGACCCGCCCGGCACCTTGTCGACGTTGTATGGGTTGAGCGTCATGCCGGCGACAGTGCTGTTGGTCCGCGTGCCGTGGCCGGCGAAATCGGGAAGGTTGGTCTTGCCGAGAATGATCGCCCCGGCGGCACGCAGTCGCGTGACCACGGCTGCGTCATCGTCTGGCACCATATCCACGCCACCCATCCGGCTGCTGAAACCCTCCCAGCCCGCCGTGGTCACGAGTCCGCCATAGTCGATGTTGTCCTTGATGACGACCGGCACACCGTGCAGAGGGCCTCGCGGCCCAGAACCGGCATACTCCACATCGAGCGCTTCAGCGATCGACAGCGCGTCGGGATTCATCGAAATGAAGGCGTTGTAATACCCCTCGTAGGCAGTGATGCGAGAGAGGAACGCCCGTGTGAGTTCGACAGCCGTGAAGGCGCCCGAGGCATAACCTTCCTGGACGTCTTCGACTGTGAGCTCGACGACGTTGATCTCCTGAGAAACTGCCTGAACCGGCGAGAGCGTCGCGGCCGCCATGGCGACCGCGAGCGCTCCACACCTGATAAGACTCAAACTATTTGCCACCCGGACCCCGCTCGCCTGAACCGGGGATCACGCCATCTACCTCAGGCTGAGCTTCATCATCCTCGGAAACCGGACGTGTCCTGATCGTCGGGTACTCGATTCCGAGTTGCTCGAGATACGTGTCGAACTTCGAGGCGTCGTAGTAGAACGGGCGCATCCGTTCGCGCCATGCACCCATGATGCCCTCGTTCAGCCAGATCGCGGGCTGATCCGTCTCAGCGATGAAGGGGATGTACTCCGTATCGACGGTCTGGACGTCGTTGAAGTACGCCCACGCTGCCTCGACTGTCTCGCCATCGAGGAACAGATCCAGGAGCGTCAGCGCCTGTG
The DNA here is from genome assembly GCA_028823235.1 of Longimicrobiales bacterium. Taxonomy (NCBI): domain Bacteria; kingdom Pseudomonadati; phylum Gemmatimonadota; class Longimicrobiia; order Longimicrobiales; species Longimicrobiales bacterium. Next base: position 74,397 of record JAPKBW010000009.1, read on the forward strand.
CCTGCGCACCAGCGACGCCGCCCTTGTGCGCGATCGGGGTCGCCATCGCGATGCCATTCGCCCAGTTGTGCCCGGGACCGCCTCGCATGTTCGACGGATAGCCCATGGTCACGGTCGGCATATTCCAAGAAATGTCGCCGATGTCGTCTGACCCACCACCGAGAGACAGGGACAGATCGACCGGCCCCCTCAGCTCACCGACAATCGTGTCGAGTCCGGTCACCTCGACATTCATCTCTGCCTGGAATGCCTCGGCGAACCGAACGTCGTCCGCGTCCCAGTCGGGCATGCCGACTCTCTCAATGTTTGCGTAGGTGGCTTCTGCGACTGGCTTACTGAAGTGCCTGCCCCACGCGGACCCGACCGTCATGATCGTGTCGATGGTGGTACCCGTCATCAGTGCTGCGCCCTGAGCCATCAGCGCGGCAGCGTCGTACTGCTCTTTCGTCAGATCATAATCCCGCTCGCGAAAGTAGAACCAGATCGTGGCCGTCTGGGGCACGACATTCGGCTGATCGCCACCCTCGACGATGATGTAGTGCGAGCGGGCTGCCGGGCGCAGGTGCTCACGCTTGAACTCCCAGGCCGAAGCCATCAGCATGACCGCATCGAGCGCGGAGCGGCCTCGCCACGGCGAGCCAGCCGAGTGCGCGGTCTCACCTGTGAATCGGTATTGAACGGACCAGAGCGCGTTGCCGCCGGCCTGCCCCCAGCCCACGCCAAAGCCGCTGCTGACGTGGGTGAAGAGGTTCACGTCGACGTCGTCGAAGACACCCTCACGCACGAAGAACGCCTTGGAGGCGACCTGCTCCTCTGCAACGCCCGGCCAGAGCAGGAGCGATCCGTTGATATTTTCTCGCTCCATGATCTCTTTCACGGCGAGGGCGCCCACGATATTAACGGCCTGACCCGAGTTGTGGCCTTCGCCGTGCCCCGGAGCCATTCCAAGGATCGGATCGCGATACGCCACGCCGGGCTTCTGATTTGACTGGGGAATCCCGTCGACATCAGAACCCAGCGCGATCACCGGCTCGCCCGTCCCGTTGGACCAGCGGGCGGTCCAGGCCGACGGCATGCCTGCGACACCAAGCTCGATGTCGAAGCCTTCGTCTTCCAGAAGTCCGGTGAGGTATGCCTGAGTCTCGAACTCCTGCATGCCGAGCTCGGCGAACGAGAAGAGATGGTCGATGATCTCTTGGACGAGCTTTGCATTGTCCTGAACCATCTCCATCGCCTCGTCCTTCAGGTCGTCGAGACGAGGATCCGCCTGAGCATCCACGTTCAGGGGGAGAAGGGTCAGGCCGAGTAGCGCGGCGGCGAGACGAAGGATCGATGAACGCATGAGACGGTCTCCGGTGTTCAGCTGGTGCAGCTTGATGAAACAGAAAGAGATAGGTCGTTCTACTGGTCGAGTGCTGGCCGACGCTTGTGCCAGTCGGTGCTTTTCTGGAATGCGTGCGCCAGATTCAGAATCTTGTCATCGGCGAAAAGGTCGCCCAGGATCGTCGTGGTCAACGGCATGGTGGTCGGACTGTCTGCTTCCGCATCGCGAACGCCGAAGCCGTACTGGACAATCGCAGCCGGGTGTCCGGTCTGGTTGGTGAGCCCGACTTCTCCTCGCCCTGACACGAACATGTCGAAGCCGTCCATGGCGGCCTGCACCTCTTTCATGAGAATCAGCCGACGGCGCTGACTCTGGACATAGTCGAGAGCGAGCGTGGCTCGCCCCCTGCGGAATCGACCCCGCCGCCGAGCCTCACGCGATTCGAGGCCGTCAGGGATGAGCTCGGGCTCGACCCCATCAGGTGCGACATGGAAATCGAAGGCCGCGGAGGACTCGACTCCCAGCGAGTTCGAACTGCCTTGCGGCATCTCGTTCATCTCGCGTAGCTCGACCCCCATGTCTTGAAGCTGTTGGAGGAATTCCTCAGGCGCGTCCTCGTCGTATCCGATTCGGTACGTGCTTAGATCGGCGTCCGGATCAAAAGCAAACGGCGCTGTCATCGATGCGGGATCGTTCTCGCTCGCGCCGTGCAACTCGTTGAAGACGATCGCGCAGTCCTCAATGTTGCGACACATGGGGCCAGCCTTGTCCATGCTCCACGAAAGCACCATCCCACCGTAGCGGCTGACGCGTCCGAAGGTGGGCCGGAGGGCCGACAATCCATTTCGCCGTGCGGGTGAGACGATCGATCCCTGGGTCTCCGTCCCGATGGCAAACGCGACCGTCGCCGCCGCCGTTGCCGACCCCGGACCCGCTGACGAGCCACTAGAGCCTTCTTCCGGATTCCACGGGTTCCTGGTCTGGCCACGGAACCAGCGGTCGCCGGAAGCGAACTCACCCGTCGCCAGCTTGGCGATGAGAACGGCTCCTTTCTCGCGGAGCTTCACCACGATGTCCGCGTCCTCATCAATCATCCGATCGGCAAACGCATCGGAGCCCCAGGTGGTGCGTGTGCCAGCCACCATGAAGAGGTCCTTCACGCCGTACGGAATGCCGTGTAGCGGGCCGCGGTTGTTCCCATTTCGCAGATCCAGGTCGGCCTGCTGCGCCTCTTCCATGGCCCGGTCTTCGAGAATCGACACAGCGCAAAGCAACACCGGGTCATACCGCTTCATGCGTTCGAGGTAGATCTCGGTGAGCTCGACCGATGACATGTGACCGCCCTGAATGAGGGCTGAGAGACGATGCACCGGGAGAAACGCGACATCCGCCGCGTCACCCGGAACCGCTCCTCGCCACGGCTCGATCGGAATCACGTGTCGTGCGAACGGATCGATGCCCTCGTCGTGCCACTTCTGGTACAAAGCGCCGGTTCCACCCGGATAAGCCTGGTAGACCGACGCAGGATGCTCACCGTTCCCGAGCGGCACGGGGGGAGGCCCCTCTTGCGACTGCTCTGCGATGGCTCGGACCAAGGCCGATGCCCGTACGGGGTCGGTCTCGCGAGCGAGCAACTCGGTGGGGGACACGACCCCCGCCAGGGCAGATGCGGCCGCGGCCTTCAAGAAAGAGCGGCGCTCGAGCTTCTCAAGTCGCTTCAAGAGATCTGTCGTGGTCCGGTGAGCGCCCATAAGTCTTCCTCTGGTGTGTCTCCTGGGCTGAGGATGCCGGGCCATGGGTGACCCGGCAAGATCAGCGTCCTAAGATAAGGATCTTCGCGAACACGACGACGTGAACCGGGGCGAACGGAAACGGGACAAAAATGGGACCGAACGCATACTTGGTCTCGCCGAAGCCCTACAGAAAGAGGGTAGCCTCGACCGCGAGGCCGGGGCCGAACGCAAGCGAGACACAGGGAAGGTCGGCACCCTCAGTACGCATTCGGTCGATAATAAAGAGGATGGTCGGGGACGACATGTTTCCGTTCTCGGCCAGAACCGATCGCGACACCGAGGTGTGGTCGCGGGACAGTCCCAGGGCGGTCTGCACCGACGTGAGAATCCTCGGACCGCCCGGATGTACCGCCCATGACGCGATGTCAGCGATCGCCAACCCGTGCTCACCAAGCCACTGAGCGAGCCACGACTTCAGATTGGCCTCGATGAGGATCGGAACCTGCGCCGAGAGCGTCATCCGGAAGCCGTGGTCGCCGACACGCCACGACATCGCGTCCTCGGAATCCGCCATGAGAAAAGTACCCGTGGCCCGGACTCGCCACGGATCGTCGGTATCAGTCGACCGTCCCACCAGGGCCGCCGCGCCATCCCCGAACAAAGCGTTGGCAACCAGCATGTCCGGGTCCCACCCGTAGGCGAAATGGAGCGTACACAGCTCGACCGCGCACAGAAGAGGCACGGCATCAGGGTCAGCCTCGACGAACGAACGCGCCGCGCGAAGGCCGTTCAGGGCGCCGTGACAACCCATGAACCCGACATTTGTGCGCTCGGCTGTTCGGGAGAGACCCAGTTGGTCGACCAATGCGGTGTCGACGCCCGGTGACACAAAACCGGTGCATGACACCGTGATCAGGTGAGTGATCTCCTCGGGTCGGGTGTCACTCGCGAGCAGCGCCCTCCCGGCGGCCGCAACGGCCAGCCCAGGCGCCGCAGTCTCGTAAACGCCCATTCGGGCCGACGTCGAAGGGCCGCAGTCCTGCTCGTCACGTGCATGCGGATAGAAACTGAGGCGCTCCTCGAGTGGCCCCTCGGACGCACGCAAAAGGACCGACCGTCGGGTCTTGATCCCGGACCGGCGATAGAGCGCGCGGAGGACGCGAGCGCGTTTGTCGTCGACGACTCCGAAGCTTCGCTGCAGGTCGACGGCCTGCGCCTGGGTGATGCTGTGTTCAGGTACTGCTGTTCCGATTCCATCGATTCGCATCATCATTGAGCCACTCCATGAGGCGTGGGACGAGCGCTGCGAGACCCCGCACGAACCAAGAGACGGGCGAGACCGGGCTGCGCCGCCAGCACACGGATCGCTGCGCGTGTCCAGGCCGGGCGCCGCAGGGCTTTAGCCATTCCTCTGCAGAACCACTGGGCACGCCCCACCCCCCTCCGATGCACTCTTGTCCATTCACGGCCCAGGCGATCGTCCCATCGCTCGACCGCGCTGGCGACATAGGGGGCCGAGTCGACCGCGGAAGCGAGCGCCCACCCCATCCCTTCTCCCGTGAAAGGCTCGACATATCCCGCTGCGTCTCCGATCCGAAACAGTCGTGGACTGGCGATCTCGAAGCTGCCGCGCGTAAGCAACGGCGTCCCTCGCCAGCCGGCGGACGGCCGTGCGCTGAGGGCAGGGAATCCGCTCTGCGCGAGGATTCCGTTAACGACCTCGGCCGGTGCGCGGCCGGTCTTCGCTCCGATCGCGGCGCCCACCGTGAGAGAGCCATCCTCATCGAGAACAAGCCCGACATACCCTTCTTTGCCGATGACCATATGCAGATTTCCAGGCAGGATCTCAAACGGGATTTGGTCGAACACCGCACCGACCCCCATGAAGGAGCCCGACGCTACCACGGGCCGGGCGGAGTCGAGCGTTCCCGCGAGCCCGGTGGCATCGACCACCACACGAGCACCAACAGTCGAGCACTCACCAGCCGTCCGCAGAGTGAGAGCGAGCCGTCCGGGCTCGTGTTCGAGTCTGATAGCTCCGGGAGCGGCACTCCGCTGATCCTGCGACGACACCACAGAGGCGGAGGTCCCTGGGCGAAAGTCCGCACCGGCCTCGACGGCTTCGGCCACAAGCGCGGTGTCCAGTGCTCGGCGAGACAGAGCCACGTTCCCATCGAGTGTTATGGTCGCATGCGAGCCGCTACTGCTCAGACGCAGAGTCGCGAGCGGAACCGCCCCGAGGTGTTCAGGGAGTTCTCCTAAGCCCACCGACCGCAGTACATCTTGTCCTGCGGGTCCCAAGCAGGCACCGCACACCTTCCAGCGCGGGAACGGGTCACGGTCCACCAGGAGGACTGACGCGCCGTTCGTGGCTGCCTGCCGGGCGGCCAGACTTCCTGCCGGCCCCGCGCCAACGACGACGACGTCCCACTCCTCGACCACTGGTTCTAGGGCTGTCACGGGCGGCGCCACCGAATCGTGAAGCGCTGCGGCCACCCCGTGTCGACCTTCGCACCGGAGAGGCCCGCATCCTCGCAGATTTTGCGAATCTCACCCATTGAAAAAGCGCCGAAAACAGAGCGCAGTCCGTCCGTTCGAGCGACGTCGGATCGGGTCAGCGTGTGCAGCCCCACCCAGGCAAACAGATAGCCGAGGCGCGTCCGCCGGAGATCCTGAATAAGAACTGATCGAGTTGTGGCCGCGGCCATCCGATTGAGGAGTGAGACCGCGTCTACCCGCGAGAGGTGATGCAGGAAGAGCGACGAAGTGATGAGGCAATAGCCCTCGGGGAGATCACCTTCCAACGCGTCGAGTTTAAAGAGGTCGACAGAATCCGCGAGCCCTGCATCACCGATGGTCCGACGCCCCTCCTCGAGAGCCACCGAACTGATGTCGCAGCCGCGAAGCTCAACCGAGATCCCGGAGCCCGCAGCCCGCCGTGCGACGTCCCGGAGGACATCACCACCACCGCACGCCACATCGAGAACGCGCACGGTCTCATTCCGCTCGGCGTAGAGCCTTTGGACTTCGTGCCAGACACGCAGGCCCCCGAACGAGACCCAGTTGATCCGTTCGAGGGCTTGGAGTGCCTCGAGGTGTCTGCCCCGGTCAAGACCGGGATCATCCATGAGCTCCGGCTGTCGGTCTCGTGACGAAATATCGACAACGGCAGTGCTCAGGAGCAAACTACCTTACGCTCACCCGTGTCACTTCATCCGCCCGGACGCGATGCGTCCGGAGCGGCCTCCGCGCCATCCTCGCTGACGGGCTGTGTGCGCAGCGTCGGGTACTCGATGCCAAGCTGCTCCAGATAGGTGTCGAACTGGTCCGGGTTGTAGTAGTACGGTCGCATGATCTCCCGCCACGAATTCATGAGATCTTCGTTGAGGAAGATCGCGGGCTTGTCGTCCGGCGTGATGAATGGCGTGTACGTGGTCTCCACCGTCTGCACGTCGTTGAAATAGTCCCACGCCGATTCGACCGTCTCCCCGTCGAGAAAGAGGTCGAGAAGCGTCAGTGCCTGCACTTGGGCGCCTGCCAGCGATCCCTTGTGCGCGATCGGCGTTGCCATCGCGATTCCGTTCGCCCAGTTGTGCCCCGGGCCACCCGGCATGTTTGCCGGATATCGCATCGTTACGGTAGGCATGTTCCACGACACGTCGCCGATGTCGTCCGACCCGCCACCGAGAGAGCGGGAGAGGTCAACGGGGCCGTTCAGCGATCCGATCTCACTTGGCATCCCCCGCTCTTCCTGACCGAGCTCTCGCTGTAGGCCTTTGGCGAGGTTGTGATCGTCCTTCGTCCACTCAGGCAGACCTACACGCTCGATGTTGGCGTAGGAAACCTCAGCAACCGGCCGGCTCATGTGCCGGCTCCATGCCGATCCGACGGTCATGATCGTGTCGACCTGAGTCCCCGTCATGAGTGCGGCGCCTTCGGCCATGAGCTTCGCAGCGTTGTACGACTCCATGACGAGGTCGTAATTGATCTCACGGAAGTAGAACCAGATCGTCGCCAGCTGCGGTACAACGTTCGGCTGATCACCACCGTCGACGATGATGTAGTGCGAGCGCTCCGCCGGACGAAGATGCTCGCGCTTGAACTCCCAGGCCTGCGCCATCAGCATGATCGCGTCGAGCGCCGACCGACCGCGCCACGGGGAACCGGCGGAATGAGCGGTTTCGCCCACGAAGCGGAACTGAGCAGAGACGAGTGCGTTTCCACCGCCTTGCCCCCAAGCCATCCCGAAGTTCGACGAGACGTGTGTGAAGAGGTTCACATCAACCCCGTCGAATACTCCGTCCCGGACAAAGAACGCCTTCGAGCCGAGCTGCTCCTCCGCGATCCCCGGCCACATGAGCAGGGTCCCGTCGATGTTCTCCCGCTCCATCAACTCCTTCACGTTCAGCGCGGCCACGATGTTCACGGCCTGTCCCGAGTTGTGCCCTTCGCCATGCCCCGGCGCCATCGACAGAATCGGATCCCTGTAGCCAACACCCGGCTTCTGGTTCGACTGCGGAATTCCGTCGACATCGGAACCCATTGCGATGACGGGAGAGCCGGTACCGTTCGCCCATCGAGCCGTCCATGCCGAGGGCATGCCCGCGACGCCGAGTTCAATCTCGAAGCCGGCCTCCTCGAGGATGCCCGTCAGGTAGCGCTGCGTCTCGAATTCCTGAAAGCCGAGCTCGCCGAAGCTGAAGAGCATGTCCACGATCTCCTGGACCTGCTTCGCATCCTCTTCGACCATCTGGAGAACTTCGTCCTTGAGGTCGGGAAGGCGGTTGTCGGCCTGCGCAGAGGCCTGAATCGGAACCAAGAATCCGAGAAGCGCTGCGACTGGCAGCACGCGTCGTAGGAGCGAGCGCATGAGAGTCTCTCCAGAAAGAACAAACGATGTGGCGAAAGCGGAAGCGGCAGAATGGGAACCGCGGGAGAGACGGACAAGTGCCCCCACCCAAGGTCCGGGCATCCGCACCGGCTCAGACGGTCGAGGCCAGAGTCATCCGGACGCGGCCCTCGGTCATCCGCCGATCCGCTTCGCCCGTTCCGTCCACGTCTCACCGTCAGTGATCCACGCGGGGGCGGGGTCGCCTCTGAGGTGGTGACCGAACCACTCTAGGATGCGCCGGTGGTAGTCGACCTGTTGCGTTTCCTCGCTGAGCCCGTGGTCCGCACCCGGGTAGACCAGCAAGACCACCTCCTTCCCTGCCCGGCGAGCGTAGTTGTAGAACTCCAGGCCTTGGTAAAAATCGACCACCCCGTCAGCGTCGCCGTGCATGAGCATCATCGGGGTGTTGAGATCCATGATGAAATTCGCCGGAGAGCTTTCGAGATGACCCTTGAGGTCCTCCCAGTACGGCGACGCCATGCGGGCCTGACCGGTCTCCCAGTGGCCAACCTCGGGAAGGCCTCCGTTCCAGTGCACTGCACCCATGAAGCTCATGAAGTTGGTGATCGCCGCGCCGGCAACGGACGCAGCAAAACGATCGGTGCGGGTCGGCAGATACGACGCCTGGTAGCCTCCCCATGAATGTCCAATGAGCCCCATCCCGTCCGCATCGACGTGTCCCGTGGCGACCGCAGCATCGAGAGCATGCTCGACCGCATCGAGAGCAGACGGCCCCGGGCGCCCCGGCTCGTAGACGATGTCGGGCATCAGGACGAAGTACCCCTCCTGAGACCACGCCTGATAGTTGTAGTAGTCGCGCTCCCCCGGGACGTCGTAGCTGTGGAGGTTGTCGGACAGTCGTTCATACTGGTAGAGAATCAGCGGGTACTGCCGGCCTTCCTGGAAGTCGGCCGGATAGACCAGAATCGCCTGCAGGTCGTGACCTGCGTCCGTGGTGTAGTCGAGCAGCTCGGAGCGTCCCCACGCGAAGTCGGCCTGGAACGGATTCGTCTGCGTCACCTGAGTGAGGTCAGAGAGATCGTCTCCTCCGACGAAAACGTCCGGAGAATCCTCCCACCGTTCCATCCGAAGAGCGAAACGATCCGAGTTGCGCGCCTTTCGGAACCCCGTCACCCGGGCGTCCATCGAAATCCGGGCTCGCTCCTGTCCTGAGTCGGTAGTCCTCACATATCCGGACGCCTTGGTGGTCAGGTGTCGAACGGAGAGCCACAGATCGTCATCGCTGTCGAGCAGGGCCGGTCCGAATGCCGACTGATCCGGGTCGATATTGGCAACGCGATACTGCTCTCCGGCTGACGCGCCGTCGGTAACCTGTGAAAGAGCGCCGTCGCTGAGGTCTGCCCGCCAGACGTCGTGCTTGTCGTAAAGGAGCGCCCACTCACCATCGGAGGACCACCCGCCGACACCCCACGTCGGACGCGAGCCGGGGTAGTCGTAGTCCGAAAGCGACTGGGTGAAACTGCGCCCGTCACCGAGGACCGCTCGTTTGAGGTTCGACATGTCAATCGCAGTCCAGCGTTCGTCCTTGTACACGAGGACGTGCGAGAGGTCGGCATGCGACTGAGCACCGAAGTCGACGCGGTCTGCGATCGCTATCCGCTCTCCGGTCTCTACGTCCACGCGATACCAGTCAGCGGTGCCCGCTCCGAAGCGTCGCTCGAAGAGGTATGGGTCGTAGTCGCCAACGAGGCCCCACTGACCCCCTGCAACGATTCGGACCGATTCTTCCAGGTCGTCGCCCAGCACGACCAGCCGATCCTCATCCAGATTCCAGGCGGCAAGGTTCGTCTGACGAGAGATCTGGCCGGACCGGTACTCCTGTGCCCTCAGAACCTGATCGTCATCCCAGTGCCAGACCTGAACGTCTGCGGGTCCCACTTCGTCCTTAGTGTCGTCGTGATCTTCGTCCTCGGAGTCCTGGGCTTCCCCCTCCGAGTCATCATCACCTGACTCCTGGTCCTCATCGGCGTCGCCTGAGCCCTCCCAGGGCCGGAGGCCCACGAACACTGTGCGGCCCGATTCGCTGAAGCGGAGGCCAGAGTAGTCCGTGATGCGTGTATCTGCAGGGATGCCCGCGTGTTCGATCGCATCGAGCGCCTGCACGGAGGAGGAGGAGCGCACATCGTCCCAGACCAGCAGATCGTGGGAGACTTCCTCATAGTCGTCGCGCTCAACCGAACGAAGGACACCCAGCTGGCTGGATTCGTCCCGCCATGCGAGCGCGGCATACTCCGCGTCTCCCGAGTCGAGTGTGCGGAGCGTGCCTGCCTCAGGATCGAACAGAACAACACCGTTCGATGAACCCCAGGCGGTCTTCAACGTGGCGGCGAGCAGCATCCCCTCGTCCTGCCAACTGAAGAGGTCGACGTTGCCGATGACGGTGTGCTCACCCGTCATCGGATCCATCACGATCAGGTTCCCACCTACTGAGTCCGCGCTGGGCACACCCCTGGCTGCCAGCCATGTGCCGTCATCACGAAACGCGAACGAACTGATGTCAAACAGGACCGTATCGGTCGCGCTCTCGAGGTTCACGAGCCCGAGTCGATCCTCAATCGGGTCCTCGGCGGCCTCGCTTTCGTCCTGTGAGACCCCCTTCCGGTAGGCGAGCCACCGTCCGTCCGCACTGAAAAACGGGGTGCGCCCGTGTGGGAGAACGATCGCTGTCCCGGCGCCGCTGACCGGTGCCAGACGCAACTCGCTGCTCCCGTCCACTCTCGTGATCGTCGAGACGAGCCAGTCTCCGAGAGGATCGAGTTCGAAAGCTCCGAGGCGCTCGAACTGACCGTAGGCATCGGGTGTGAGCGTGGGCTGCTGGGCTTCGAGAAGTCCCGGGACGCAGAGCGTACAGAGCATTCCGACGACGCCCACCCTCCACCAGACACCAACTTCCTTCCGGCCTTCCTGCATGCGAACTCCCTCGTACAATTTGACGGACACCAGCAAGGGCATGAGGATGTCCGCCGTTCAGAGCCGGGGCAACTTGGGCAACCGACCCCTCGTCGACCCGCCCGCCGTCCTCACCGGCGTTTGCGGGGCAAGGAGTCCCCGAGGCATGTTGGCGCCCCGCCCTGAAGTTTGGAGATTTCCATTGACTCGATTCGCACCCCTCGCGCTCACAGTGGCGTCAATCGTCCTGGCCTCAACGGCCTGTACTGATGCTTCAACACACGGCATCGACCCCGGCGACTGGCCCCACTACGCCCGAGACCTCGCAGCGACGAAGTACAGCCCACTCGATCAAATCGACGCCACCAACGTTGGTGACCTCGAAGTTGCCTGGACGTGGGAGTCGGCCGACTATCGAATGGCCGGGGAGCACGAGGGGACGTCCGTAAATCCGAACTTTCAGGCGACGCCGATCAAAATCGGAAACCGTCTATACACGTCTACCAATCTCGGACAGGCTTTGGCCCTCGACCCGACAACGGGTGAAGAGGTCTGGCGCTACGACCCATACGCGGCAGGCCTTCGCGACACCCCAACCGGTCGCTCTAACCGCGGGGTCGGTTACTGGAGCGATGGTCAGGGCGAGCGAATCTTCGTCGGCTCAGGTGAGCACCTCGTGTCCATCGATGCTGTCACAGGACAGCCAGACCCGAACTTCGGGTCTGCAGGAGCCGTGAACCTGGCGGACGACCCGGACCCTCGCGTGCTCACCTATCAGTGGTCATCGGCGCCCCTTGTGGTCCGCGACGTGGTGATCGTCGGAGCGACTGCGATGGTCCCCAACCGGAACTGGACGACTGCCCCTCCCGGGTACGTCCGGGCGTACGATGTGCGCACCGGAGAGCTGCGGTGGCGCTTCAACCCGATTCCGGAAGCCGGTGACCCCGGAGTCAGCACGTGGGCAGACTCGTCATGGGCCTACAGCGGCAACGGAAACGTCTGGACGCTAATGAGCGCAGATGAGGAGCTCGGTCACGTCTACCTCCCGCTCAAGACCACAACGAACGACTGGTACGGCGGAGCGAGGCCAGGAGACAACCTCTATGGCGAATCGGTCGTAGCAGTCGATGTCGATACGGGTGAGCGAGTCTGGCACTATCAGATGGTCCGGCACGGCATCTGGGACTATGACCCGCCGGCGGCACCGAACGTCATGGACGTCGTGGTCGACGGGCAGCCTGTGAAGGCAGTCGTTCAGGTGACGAAGCAGGCGTTCGTGTTTGCGTTCAATCGCGAGACGGGTGAGCCGCTGTGGCCGATCGAGGATCGTGCCGTACCTCCGTCCCCGGTGCCGGGAGAAGTCGCTGCCACGACGCAGCCCTTCCCCACCCATCCGGCCCCGTTCGACCTCCAGGGCATCACGACCGACGACCTCATCGACTTCACGCCCGAGTTGCGGGCCGAAGCTGAAGGCATCCTCGAGGACTTCGTCTACGGTGAAATGTTCACGCCACCGACGGTGAAGGGTGTCGATGGAAAACTCGGCACGATCCTCCTGCCCGGTTGGGTGGGAGGGGCGAACTGGGGCGGCGCCGCCGTGGATCCGGAGACGGGACGGCTCTTCGTTCCTTCAGTCACCTCGCCGAACGTGACCGCGCTGGTTCCCCCGCCCCTACCAGACAGCTCCGACCATCGATACATCCGCGGGCTTCCGCGCGAGGTTCCGATGCCGGGCGGCTTGCCACTCCTCAAGCCACCCTACGGGCGCGTCACCGCCATCGATATGAATTCAGGTGACCACCTCTGGATGCAGGCGAATGGACCAGGCCCTATCGACCACCCTGCGATCGCTCACCTCGACCTGCCGTGGCTCGGTCAGCGTGGTCGGCCGGCGCCGATGCTCACGAGCACCCTACTCTTCCTCGGCGAAGGCACCGAGGACGCGCTGTCGATTCTCCCGATCGCCGGCGGCAAGGCGTTCCGGGCGTGGGACAAGAACACCGGCAAGGTCGTCTGGGAGATGGATCTGCCAGCCGGCACCTCAGGAGCTCCAATGACGTACCTGTCGGACGGCAGGCAATTCATCGTCGTAGCGATCGGCGATCGGAACACATCCGGCCGCCTGATCGCGCTCGCGCTGCCGCCAAGCGCTCGCTAAGGTGGCAATCCGTACTTATACCTGCACCGTCTGACCGCCCGGAGAATCGAGCCCTCAACCACGGAGGAAAGCCGTGAAGCATCCGTCACAGAAGATTTTCGTCGGACTGGCCCTGGCCATGAGCCTCGGCATCGCTCCGCCTATGCAGGTAGCCGCGCAAGACGCCTCACCCGTTGTGCAGTATCGCCAATCGCTCATGGGATCGTTCCGGACCCACATGGGCGGTGTGCGCGCCGCAATGGGGGAGGCCGCACCGATGGGGCACGCCGAGCATCACGCTGTCGCCTTCGAGCGGATGGCTCAGGCCCTTGCCAACGCATTCCCGGAAGGCACCGCTGAGCCGGGCTCGAGAGCTCTGCCAGCCATCTGGGAGAACCGTGACGACTTCATGGACAAGGTTACGGACATCCAGAATGCTACTGCGCGACTCGTGACCGCTGCGCGATCGGGAGATGTCGAAGCGATCGGCGCCGCGTTGCAGGGCGTCCAAGCTACATGTGGCGGCTGTCACACGTCCTACCGGGGGCCCGCCGCGAGCTAGTACGCTGTGGCCTCGCCCGGGAGCACTCGTAGAAAGTTCTCTGCTGTCACCGAACCGGAGAGGACTTCCTCGTAGCCGCAGGCGACGGTGGGTGGCTACATCCCCTGCCAGATCTCACCGAGCACACGCTGGAAGTTCGCACCCAGAATTCCGCGAATGTGGTCATCCGTGTACCCCCGTCGGATCAGGCCGTCCGTGACGTCGAACATCCGCTTAGGGTGAGCGATCGCATCGATATCGATCTTGTCTCTGAACCCGTAGGACCCCTTGTAGCCTGACTTTAGGCTCTCGTACTCGTCGGCTGGCATATCATCGTAGCCATGCAAGTCGATATCCGAACCCAGCCCGAGATGCTCGACCCCGATGAGATCGCGAACGTGATCGAAGTGGTCGAGGAAGTGCTCGACCGTGGTGGGCTCCTGATCAGAGACGAACATTCGGACCCCAGTGATCCCCATAACGCCACCGGTCTGCGCCATTCGCAGAATCGCCTCGTCCGTTTTGCAGCGGGGGTGTCCCGGGTTGAGGACACGTGCGTTGGAATGCGTATAGAGCACCGGAGCCCGAGAGACGTCACAGGCGTCCAGTGTGGTCTGGTCGCCCGAGTGCGACACGTCGACGACCATACCGACCCTGTTCATTTCCTCGACGATCGCGACCCCGAAGTCGCTGATGCCTCCGTCGACCCGCTCGGTCGAGCCGTTGCCGATCATGTTGCGGTCGTTGTAGGTCAACTGACTCACACGCTGGCCTAGCCCGTGAAATGTCTCGACGTCTGCCGGCGATCGGAAATGGGTGGAATTTTGAAGGCCGATCAAAATCCCAGCCCGGCCCGACCCGTGAACGGCCAAGAGATCCTCAACGGAATCGATCCGAACAAACACGTCCGGGCGATTCGCGATGATCGCGTTGAACGACCCTACGAAGGCGAGGACGTTCTGGTACGCCTGTTCCGCTGTCGCACCGCCTACACCGCGTGCGATATGAAACACGTCGATTCCCGATTGACGGAACTCTTCGACGTCCGTCTCCGTCATGCCGGAAAAATCCACTCCCCATCGCTGTCGTCGTTCACCATTCAACGTCGTCAGTCCCAGCATGTCGATGACGAGCGAATCGTTTACTAGATCCACGCACCTACGTGTGTACTCCTGAGCGCTCGCCGCGAAAAGTCGATATCGGCCCATGTTCACAAAGGGGGCAGCGACCGCAGCAGCAGCCACACCAACGCCGCTTCGGATGAGTGTCCTGCGAGTGATCAAATCAGACATGGATCGGCCCTCCCGGCCTTGTCAACATCATGGGTCGGCGCTCGAGCCGGGTCCCCTGCCTTAACGATTGCGAAGGCCATCACGGCCAGTATGAAGCGAATCGTAGACTTGTCGTGCGTAGAGCGGCACCCCCGGCAGGCACCATCTCTAGGCTACGTACGCCTCAAGCATATTCAGGACCTCATCGATGTCCGACTCGGTGTGGTCCGCATTGATCTGTGTGCGAATCTCTTCGTCGCCTTTCGGCACAACCGGAAAGGCAAGGCCCGTAACCAGCACGCCATTTTCGTACAGGTGTCGCACAAGGTCGTGGGTCTTCTGAGTGTCACGAATCATGAGCGGTACGACCGGATGCTCACCAGGGATCGTCTCGATGCCAATCCGGCCAAGCCCGTCTTGGAAGCGCTTCGTCAGCGCCCGCAAATTGTCGAGCAGCGCCTCGCCCTCGGCACTCGCAACCAATCGTATCGAGGCGAGCGCGGCAGCAGCCTCACCCACCGTGATCGGGTTCGAATAGATATACATCTGTGACGACTCACGAAGGAAATTGATCGTGGCATCATTCGCGACAACATATCCGCCATTAACCCCAAACGCCTTGCCCAACGTACCGACGAGAATGTCGGCCGGTGAGCAGTTCGTGTATTCCTCCGTACCTCGTCCGGTCTTCCCGAAGCCCCCAACGCCGTGTGAGTCATCCACAATGCATACCGCGTTCTCTTCGTAGCCAGCATCGTGCTTCGCACAAAGCGCCATAACCTCGTCGAGCGGCGCATGGTCTCCGCGCATGGAGAAAATGCCGTCGGTAACCACCAGGGCACGTCTTGCCTTGCCCTTCCACTTCTCTAGGGCGGCATCGAGCTGCGCCATGTCATTGTGGGCGTAGATCGCCTTGCCCGCGGGACGAGACAGCCGCATCGCACTGATGATGCAGTTGTGGTTCAACTCGTCTGAAATGAGGACGGTGTCCGGCGTGACCAGCGGCGTGATGGTTGAGACGATCGTCGCATAGGCGGATGAGAAAATCATCCCGGCATCGCGGCCATGGAACGCGGCCAACTCCCTCTCGAGCGTCACGTGCGCTTGGTAACTCCCGGAAATGAACCGCACCGCCCCAGGCCCCGCACCGAATTCAGCGGTCGCCCTTTCCTCGGCGGCGACAACGGCGGGATGCAGGCCAAGTCCAAGGTAGGAATTGGAGTTCATTCTCATGAACTCCTTGTCACCTTCGCCCTCGAGGAGAAAGCGTGGCCCGCGCTCACCTTCAGCACGCCGCACTCCGGTGACGACGGTTTCCGCACCCTTCGCGGTCCCCGCCTCGTGGAGCCCTGAAACGTGATCTTCGAGAACCGTGGTCAGGCGATCGACCGGCATGAGCTACTCCGTGCTATTCTGCGGTGAGATGTGAAAACATGTCCGCCGTCATCGCAGCGGCATCATACGAAGGACTCCAGCCCCACTCTTCGCGAGCGGCAGTGTCCTCAATCCGGTCAGGCCAGGAATCGGCGATCGTCTGACGGACCGGGTCCACATCGTAGTCGATGGCGAAGTCGGGATAGTGCTTGCGGATCTCTGATGAGAGGCCCTCCGGAGTCAGCTGCATACCCGTGACGTTGAACGCGTTGCGATGGATCAGCCGGTCCGGGTCGGCTTCCATGATGCCAATGAGGGCGTCGATGGCATCCGGCATGTACATCATGTCCAGCTGCGACTCCGGACCCAAGAAGCAGGTATAAGAGCCTTTCTCGACGGCCTGATAGAAAATGTCGACAGCCCAGTCGGTGGTGCCTCCTCCGGGAGGAGCCCCATAGGAAATAAGCCCCGGGAAGCGAACGCCCCGCGTGTCCACACCGAATCGCGTGTGGTAGTAATCACAGAGCAGCTCGCCAGCGACCTTCGTGACGCCATACATCGTGGCGGGGCGCATGAGCGTGTCCTGCGGGGTGGAATCCTTAGGGGTACTTGGGCCGAATACCCCAATCGAACTCGGAGTGAACACCGCGCAATCCTGCTCTCGCGCAACTTCTAAGACCGCTTCCAGACTGGACATATTCACGTGCCAAGCGAGGCGCGGGTCACGCTCGCCGATCGCCGAGAGAATCGCCGCGAGGTGGTATACGGTATCGGCGCCGTGCCGCGTTACCGTCTCCCCAATCGCCTTGGCGTCCGTGGCGTCGAGCACCTGAAACGGCCCTGCGTCTATCACCTCGGAGGCCAGGTGCCGGACATCTGTCGCCATGACCGCCGATTCGCCGTACAGCTTGCGCAAGCGGGGGACCAGCCATGAGCCGATCTGCCCTCCGGCTCCAGTAACGAGTATTCGCTTCAACGTGTGTGCCTTTCCGCGATGCGTTTTCGGGTCGAACCCGCTCGGCGGTTCACGCGCGAGGGTCCGAAGCGGTCCGAATGTACAAGGGAGAGCCCGACTTCGTCGAATGGACGCTAAGAGCCACGTTACCTTTTCGCCGATCGCACCGTCTCTACATCGAATGCGCCGCTGAAGGGACACTCAACCATGGAGACATCCGATGAAGAACGTGCGACAGTCCCCGCTTCCTGCTCTTCTCGTCGCCTTGGCCAGGCCCGTACCGCGCTGGGCGCGTCCGCGGCGATTTTCCCTCGTCGTTGCTAGCACCGATGCCATTCAACGCGGAGTCCCGACGGAGGCGCTCAGGTCTCTGCCCCGCGATCGCCCCCGGTCTCCAGTAGCGCTGGTGGTGCTCGCCGAACTCATGGAGATGGCGCGCTGGCGGACACGTCAGTCCATGGACCAAAGAATGCAGGACGGCCGGATGCTCGATATCCCGGCCCGGGTCCGACGCCTGATCCGCGACGGCGTCCCGCCCCACGAGGTGATGGATCAAGTTCGGCGCGCGATGCAGAGAGATCGCGGCCGACACTATGGCCCCGCGCTCCCCGTCAGTGACCGACCCATTTCTGATGGACGCCTCCGGGACGGGATCCGTCGGATCGGCTGCCCCTCCATGCGGGCCCTCCAGAGCCCCGTTTGATCGCTCCGCGGCTGAGGTTGGGCTTCTTGCGACCTCACTTGGAGTTTGACCCATGATGCCCATTCACGGATCCGTCCAGCGCTCGCTCGCCACAGCTGCTTTCTTGTCGTTGGCGGCCGCCACAGCCGCCTCGGCTCAGAACGCCGACGTCCTGCACGCCTCCGCAGATGAGCTGGCTGCTACGATGACTGGGCAGGTCGTGGAATGGCGTCGGAATATCCACTCCCATCCAGGAGGGCATGTACGATGACGTCCCGAGAGAGCCACCCCATAAACTCCGCCGTTTTCGGGACCGCCACGGATACCGGTCCGACCTCCACAAGCGCATTAGCCAGGTCCACGACCGCCTTCTCTGTCCCCCCACCCGGCGGAGGCAATCACGAGAATCACGTGTGGAGAGGACACCAGTGCTTCAGTCGCCGGCCTCCAAGTATATCTCGCCACCCTTCTCACGAAACTCTGACGCCATCTGCTTCATGCCCGTGTCCACCGCAGCCTCCGCAGCCAACCCCTGCTCCTTCGCGAACTGGCGGATGTCCTCGGTGATCTTCATGGAGCAGAACTTCGGGCCGCACATGGAGCAGAAGTGCGCGACCTTCGCTCCCTCTGCCGGCAGTGTCTCGTCGTGGTACTCGAGGGCCGTAATCGGATCCAGCGCCAGATTGAACTGGTCACGCCAACGGAACTCGAACCGAGCCTTTGAAATTGCATTGTCCCAGTCTTGGGCACCCGGGTGTCCCTTCGCTAGGTCCGCAGCGTGCGCGGCGATCTTGTAGGTGATCACTCCGCGCTTCACGTCGTCACGGTTGGGAAGTCCGAGATGCTCCTTCGGCGTGACGTAGCAAAGCATTGCCGTTCCGTACCAGCCGATCTGCGCCGCACCGATGGCCGACGTGATGTGGTCGTAGGCCGGCGCGATGTCCGTGGTGAGCGGCCCGAGGGTGTAGAACGGTGCCTCTTCACACCACTCGAGCTGCTTGTCCATGTTCTCCTTGATCATATGCATGGGCACATGACCGGGGCCCTCGTTCATGACCTGAACCCCGTGCTTCCACGCGATCTTCGTCAGGTCACCCTGCACCTTGAGCTCGGCGAACTGAGCTTCGTCGTTCGCGTCGTAGAGCGACCCTGGACGCAAGCCGTCCCCGAGCGAGAAGGAGACGTCATAAGCCGCCATGATCTCGCAAAGCTCGGGGAAGTTCGTGTAGGTGAAGTTCTCCTTGTGATGCGCCATGCACCACTTCGCGAGAATGGATCCTCCACGCGACACGATGCCGGTCATGCGGTTGGCGGTCATCGGAATGAAGCGCAGCAGCACGCCCGCGTGGACGGTGAAGTAATCCACGCCCTGTTCACACTGCTCGATGATCGTGTCGCGGTAGATCTCCCATGTGAGCTCTTCCGGCACCCCGTCCACCTTCTCGAGCGCCTGGTAGATCGGCACCGTTCCGATCGGGACTGGAGAATTCCGGAGGATCCACTCGCGGGTCTCGTGGATGTTCTGGCCCGTCGACAGATCCATGACGGTGTCTGCGCCCCAGAGCGTGGCCCAGCGGAGCTTCTCGACCTCTTCTTCGATCGAGGAGCTGACCGCGGAATTGCCGATATTCGCGTTAATCTTCACTTTGAAATTTCGCCCGATGATCATCGGTTCGATTTCAGGGTGGTTGATGTTCGCTGGAATGATCGCACGACCTCGCGCGACTTCATCGCGCACGAAGTCTGGAGACATGCCTTCGCGGATTGCGACGAACTCCATTTCAGGAGTGACCTCGCCCTTCCGGGCATAGGTCATTTGAGTGACGGAGCCTGAACCCTTCAGCGTGCGGCGATGGAGGCCAGCCGGCATCTCGACCGCACCGGTCGGCGTCCGGGTGCGGGTCGTCTCCGTGACATCCCCCCTGCCGTAGATCCAGTCATCACGAAGGGTCGTCAGTCCCATGCGGACATCGAGATCGCCGGGGCCACTCGTGTCGTAGACCCGAAACGGAGGCTCGCCACCGGACAGTTGGATCTCACGCATCGGGACGTGGATGTTTCGCGACCCCTCAACAAAGACCTTCTTTGAATTGGGAAAAGCATCCGGGTAATCACTGCCGACGTCGTCGGTCTTCGGTGAAACTCGGGTACGTCCGTTTTGCTCACTCATCAGCGTTGACCTCGTGCGGCGAGGTGCGCGGAGCGGGGCATTGCCGCCGGGGGATGCCCGGCCTCGCTCTTTGCCGCGCTCCCTACGCCGGTTTCAACCGGATCAGGTTCCAAGGGTCATTCTCAACCGGAACCGTCTCAATGACGGCCTCGGTGCCCCTGGCGGCTCGTGAACTTAGGGTGCCCTTGGGGGAGGAAGGAAGGGGAAGATCAGTCCTTCTCCCCATCCTTCATGTTTTTCCCCAGAACCATGGTGACGATCGACATGACGATGCTCCCGAGAATCGCCGACCACAGGCTGTCGATATTGAGGCTGTCGGTCAGGCCCGCCGTCGCCAGCAGGAGAGCCCCATTCACGACGAATGAGAACATGCCGAGCGTCACGATCAGGAACGGGATCGAAAATAAGACCAAAATGGGCTTCAAGAGCGCATTCAGAATCCCGAAGATCAGGGCCACCACCAGAACATCGCCGAAGCCTCCGGTCAGGTTAATTCCCCCAACGATCCAGGCCGCTGCAGAAAGTGCCAGTGCATTCACCAGCAACCGTATTGCGAAGTTTTTCATGAGATACCCTACGGGATTCCGTGTGGTAACGTTCCGTGCTTAGGCTTTCAAGCAGGCTGTCGAGTCCAGAGGCGGCAAGGCGGAGCAACTCGTTACAGAAGCGGCCGATCTTCTACAGTCCAGATCCTTTTCATCGGGCATGTACCTCCCGGAGCTCGTAGCCCAGAATCTCGCCGCCTACTAGGGGTTCATCGGCGACGTACCGCTAGCCATTGAATGGGTACGCTACGCCTTCGAGCTCTCGCCCGCGGCGGTCGATACTCGCGTTCTTGGGTCTGCCCTCTTCGAGCCGGTCCGAAACGATCCGCGTTTCGCAGCCGCGGCCGACGACATTCGGACAAACGCCATCGCCCGGGTCGAGGCCGCACGAGACCTGATCCTACCCCCTCTGTAGCCACGAGCTGGATCTCCCAAGCACCTGAGTCGGTACGAGGGTCATGCGACCACTCCACCTTCCTACGCTATTCGCCCTGTCCCTGCTCGCGATGCCATCTCCGGGCTCGAGTCAGGGCATCGCACAACTCATGACGGGATTCCGGGAGGGCGGTGGCTGGGTCAGCATTCCCATCGAGGAGGGCCGTGGGACGTTCTCTACGATCACGTTGCCGACCGCGGCCATGAGCGTCGCCGGATGCATCAACGTCTGGTCCGTCCATTCCGGCACATGGAAGATCGAGGCACACGAGAAGGTGCTCGGGTCGGTCCTGAGCCTCGATGCCGAACCAGGTCAAGGTGTGCCGTTCGAGCATGACTTCGGAATGACCGCCCAGGTCGACTTCGACTTCCGGTGGAGTGAGCCCCGGGACACCACGTTGTACTTGTGGGTCGGACTAGGCAGGTCGGGCCGTGGTCCGGAGACGGTGTGTGAGCCCGGCTAGCCGGGCTTCTACTGGGAGATCGGCCTGCTCACGCGCCGCAGGACCCGTCCTGCCCTCGTGTGCTGTGGCTCCCCTTCATCCACCGCCATCTCACCGTTGACTAGGACGTAGCGCATTCCCGTCGCGAGGAGACGGGGCTCTAGGAACGTGGACTCGTCCCGAATCGTCTCAGGGTCGAACACCGCGATGTCGGCAAAGCTGCCAACTGCAATGCGTCCACGATCGGTGAGGCCGAAGACCTCGGCGGGCTGAGAACTCGAAGCGCGAATCATGCGGGACATGGAGAGGACCTCCTCGTCGAGCACATACTTTCGAATCTTCCGAGGATAGGTGCCATACTTCCGCGGATGGCCGTCGGAACCATCCGAGCCCGTCATGACGAACTCGGCCGCCATAAATGTCGCGATGTCATTCTCGTTCATGTTGAACGACCCAATACCCGCTCCACCGTCTCGAATGATCTCAATCGCTGTTTCGATCGGATCAAGCCCCCGAGCCGCCGCGACCGCCTCAAGCGTAAGGCCTCGAATGCTCTCGTCGCGCCCTCCCGTAATAAGCATCGCATCCGGTCCGTTTCGCCTCCGCATGTTGTCCTGCATATCGGAGACGAGTCGCTCACGCACCACCGGGTCGTCGAAACGCGCTAGGAGCGAATCGCGACCTCCTGACTGAGCCCACCTCGGTAGCAGCGAGGCGTTGAGAGATGATCCACTCGCCTCATACGGATACTGGTCCGCGGTCACACGCAGGCCCCTGGCCCGCGCGGTCCGAATCATCTCGATGGCTTCACCGCTCTGGCCCCACACATCCACCCCAAGTGCCTTGATATGGGAGATGTTCGCAGCAATCTCCGCCTCCTCCGCCACGCGGATGACCTCGGCGATCGAGCCCAGAAGCCCAATCGAATAAGAGGACTCGTCTCGCATGTGCGAGTCGTAGGTACCGCCGTACGCGGCGGCCACGCGGGCCAACTCCACGACCTCTTCCGTCGATGAGAAGCTCTGAGGTGCGTAGAACAAACCCGTTGCGAGTCCTGCAGCTCCGTCCCGCATCGCCTGGTCCACGAGCCCCTTCATCTTCTCGATTTCATCGTCCGACGCGGGTTCGTCACGCATGCCCATGACCTCGCCGCGCACCGACCCGAAACCAACGAGGAGCGCCGCGTTGGTCCCTATCCCCCGTCCCTCCATCGCTGCACGGCTTTCCGCGATATCAAATGTTCCGTGCCCGTCGTTTCCGACGACCACGGTCGTCACCCCCTGCATGAGGTAGTTGAGATTCTCTCGACGCACCGGCTCCTCGGAAGCGAGGTCACGCTGAGCGTGAGCATGGGGGTCGATGAAGCCTGGTGACACGACGAGTCCGCTCGCGTTGATCACGCGCGTGCCTGCAACACCCGCAGCGGTGGCATCTCCCAAAAAGACGATTCGGTCACCCGAGACTCCGACGTCTCTGATCACGCCTTCTGAGCCTGACCCGTCGTATACCATCCCTCCACGGATCAGTACCTCTACTTCGTCGGGAACGTCTCCGAGCAGCTCTTTCGGCACCATCGAATGGACGCCGACATTGCCATCAACCAGCTCCGTGATTCCCAGATCGACTGCCATGGACACCACGGAGTAAGCCTCCCCCTGGCTCAGGCCGGTCCGCTCCTGAATCAACTCGACCGTCTCGCGGATCGCGATCTCTGTGGCCTCCTCTAGGTCCGGCGCGAAGCCCATCGCGATGTGATGCGTGGGAGTCTCGGCACGAGGCCAGTCCAGTGTTCGATCCTTGTGGAGAATGAACTGGAGTCGACCTTCGAGGGAAGTCTCCAGTCCCGTCTGATTCACCTCTCCATCGCCCTGGGCAGCGTGCCCATCGCCGATCGCGAACAGTGCGCCTGTGACCCACACCGGCACGTAGAGAGTCGTCCCTGCAACGAGCTCCTTGAGGTCCATGTTTCCTGCGTGGCGTCCCGGTGGATTCGAGCTGACACGCCCCGAATCCGGCGGCGGGGCCACCCCCATGCTTCCGAAGAACGGCCGCGTCGTAACCGTCACACCCGGTGCGATTTCGGCTCGATGGTTCTGAGTGTCGATTCGAATCAGGCGAGACCGCACATTTTCGTCGCACAGGTCACGCACGAACCCACTGCATCCGTTGTACCCGTATGGAATCGAGTAATCGACAGAGAGAATTCGTACCTCAAGCACGTCCCCGGGCTCGGCCCCTTCAATGTGGATCGGGCCGGTCAGGATGTGTCCACCGGGCCCGCGGTCCGTAACCTGTTCGACAATCGCCGCGAGGTTCTGCTGCACTTCTTCAGCGGGCAGACCCATCTGCTGTAGCCGCGTGGGATTGCTGGTGAGCATCGTGGTGATCTCGAGGAAATCACCTGACGCTATCCGCAACACCCCCGGCTTTTCCGGGTCGTAGTGACCGTATGCCACGGTCTCGGGTCCTGCCACGAGTCGGTGCGTTGCCTGTGCCGCGACCCGGCCGTTTCCGATGAGCGGGCCGAGGGCCGATGTAGCAAGGACGAACCATCCGAAACGGGCGACGTATCTGGAGTGCTTCATACGGGTAGTTCTCTGAGAGCGGCCGTGCGAACGGACACGATACCCTTCCCCACCGGGCATAGCACCACCCGAGGCCACGGCCAGAAACAAGAACGGCCACCTCGAGCGCTTTGCCCGAGATGGCCGTCTTCAACTGGTCTGCGGGGTCGTCGGTGAATGCTCGACCTCTGGGGAACCTCGGGTTACCCGCCCTTCACCATCCGCATGAGAGCTGCAATCGGATCATACGAACGGTCCACAACCCGCTCCTTGAGCGGAATGATCG
This sequence comes from Longimicrobiales bacterium, assembly GCA_028823235.1. Lineage (NCBI taxonomy): Bacteria > Pseudomonadati > Gemmatimonadota > Longimicrobiia > Longimicrobiales > Longimicrobiales bacterium. The sequence goes on from JAPKBW010000009.1 coordinate 98,658, forward strand.
CGTTGTCTGTAATCGCAATGTGCTCAGGACACACCTTCGTGCAGCACTTGGTAATGTTGCAGTACCCGATCCCCATGTCGTCCCGCAAGTGCGCGGTGCGATCTCCGGTATCGATCGGGTTCATCTCCGCCTGAGCCGCGAACACGAAGTGTCGAGGCCCCGCGAACTTGTCATGCATCTGGTGGTCACGAAGTACGTGGCAGACGTCTTGGCACAGGAAGCATTCGATACACTTCCTGAATTCCTGCGGCCGCTCCACATCGGACTGCTGTATGTTCCAGGAACCGTCGTCGAAATCCGGCTTCCGAGGCGTAATCTGCTGGATCGCGGCTTTGACTTCGTAGTTCCAGGAGACGTCGCTCACGAGGTCCTTGATGACCGGGAACGTCCGCATCGGCTCGACAGTGATCGGCTTGTCGTCGGGCAAATCCTCTACCCGAGTCATGCACATCAACTTCGGGGATCCGTTGATCTCCGCTGAGCATGAACCGCACTTCCCAGCCTTGCAGTTCCATCGGCACGCCAGGTCGTTGGCCTGCTCAGCCTGAATCTTGTGGACCGCGTCGAGGACGACGTAGCCAGGTTCGAGTTCCACATCGTACGACTCGAAGTCACCGCCGTCGCTGTTGCCCCGCCACACCTTGAACGTCGCGGTAGCCATCAGCCTTGCTCCTCAATGATGTCCTTGAGGTCCTGACGCATGTCTGGGATGTCGCGACGCTCGATCTCCATCGATCCATCAGGTGCCTGACGGACGATATGGTTGAACGTGCCCCACGCCGGATCCTTGTCGAGGTGATCGAGCCTCGAGTGGGCACCCCGGCTCTCCTTTCGCTCCCGAGCCGCCAATGCGATGGCTTCGGAAACCGTGAGGAGATGCTTCATGTCGAGGGCCGTGTGCCACCCGGGATTGAACCAACGGTTTCCACCTGCACCGACGTCGGTGAGCTGTGTGCCGATCTCGCGAATCTTGTCGACGGCCTCGGTCAGTCCTTCATCCACGCGGGCGATGCCGACTTTGTCCTGCATCAGGGACTGTAGTTCGTACTGAAGCTGGAAAGGTCCCCGCTCCGTCTTCTCACGCTCAATCGGCGCGAGCGCTTCAGTCGCCGCGGCTTCCACGTCGGCCTCGGCCACGGAGTAAGACCCATGCTCTTTGGCGAACTTCGCCGCGTGCTCCCCGGCTCGCTTCCCGAAGACGACCAAATCCGAAAGTGAGTTCCCACCTAGACGATTGGCACCGTGCAAGCCACCGGCGACCTCGCCAGCCGCAAACAGGCCCGGCACCGTGGTGGTCATCTGCGTATCAGGATCGACCGCGATTCCGCCCATCGCATAGTGGGTGGTCGGGCCTACTTCCATCGGCTCCTTCGTGATGTCGATGCCCGCCAGTTCTTTGAACTGATGGTACATGCTCGGAAGCTTCTTTTTGATATGGCCCTCGGAGTCCTTGATGTTCTCTTTGATCCACGCGATGTCGAGGAAGGCTCCCCCGTGTGGGCTCCCACGACCCTCCTGGACTTCCTTCACGATCTTCCGCGCCACATGGTCTCTCGTGAGGAGCTCCGGGGGACGCCGGGCATCCCGATCGCCAGTCACATACCGCCAGCCCTCCTCAGCAGTCTCCGCGGTCTGACCATCGTAGAGCGGGGGGATATCGTCGAACATGAAGCGCTTGCCTTCACTATTCTTCAGAACGCCGCCTTCGCCCCGCACACCTTCCGTCACGAGAATGCCGCGAACACTGGGCGGCCACACCATGCCGGTCGGGTGGAACTGGATGAACTCCATGTCGACGAGTTCAGCGCCCGCGTGGTATCCGAGCGAGTGCCCGTCGCCTGTTCCTTCCCAACTGTTGCTTGTGACGAGGAAGGAGCGGCCAAGGCCACCCGTCGCAAGAATGACGGCCTTCGCCTTGTATACGCGGAAACGGCCCTGCTCGCGATCGTAGCCGAACGCGCCCACACACCGCTCACCATCCTTCAACAGGCTGGTGACCGTCACCTCCATATGGACATCGATGCCCTGATGGATGCCGTGGTCCTGAAGCGTCCGGATCATTTCGAGTCCGGTCCGATCTCCCACGTGCGCGAGACGCGGATAGGCATGTCCACCGAAATTGCGCTGCAAAATCTTGCCGTCAGGCGTTCTGTCGAAGAGCGCGCCCCACGACTCGAGCTCGCGCGCACGCTCCGGCGCCTCTTTCGCGTGGTGCTCGGCCATACGCCAACTGTTGAGGTACTGACCACCACGCATCGTGTCGGCGAAGTGAACATTCCAGCCGTCACGCTCGTCGACATTCGACATCGCGGCCGCCATGCCACCCTCGGCCATGACGGTGTGTGCCTTACCGAGAAGTGACTTGCAGATCAGACCGACGGAGACGCCTTCAGCCGCGGCTTCGATGGCGGCCCGCAATCCCGCGCCGCCTGCACCGATGACGATGACGTCGTGCTCAAACTCCTGGTACCCGGCCATCAGAAGAACCTCACATTGGTCCAGACGCCCATCGCACAGAGGCGCACATAGATATCGGTGAACGCCACCCAGAGCAGGCTCGTCCATGCCCATGCCATGTGTCGACCATTCAGACAGGTCACACACTCATAGACCATTTTTCGTACCGGCCGTCTCGAAAGGATGTCTATGCCGCCGCCGACAAGGTGACGGAGCGAGTGACATCCGAACGTATAGCCGGAGAGAAAGACCACGTTCAGCGTGACGACGATCGTCCCGACGCTGAGGCCGAACTCCTTGCCGCCCGCAGCCGTATGGAACCACATCGCGTTCCAGGCGTCGATGCCGAGGAAGACGAGGAGCGCCAGTGCAAAGGGCAATGCGTACCGGTGAAGGTTCTGGATCAGGAGCGGCATTTTCCGCTCACCGATGTACCCCTTACCGGGCGTCCCGACGGAGCAGGATGGCGGCCCCGGCCAGTAGGCCTTGTAGTACGCTCCCCTGTAGTAGTAACAGGTGAGCCTGAAGCTCACCGGTGCCCACAGAATGAGGAATGCAGGAGAATACGGCATGAACGACGGCCACCACGAGGGCGATCCCGGTCGCTGCATGAGCGCGTGCTCGGTGGGTCCCCAGATCTCCGGTGAGTAGAACGGAGAGAGGAGGTTCTCGAAGTGGTAGAATTCGCCCTGAAAGGCGGCCCACGTCGAATAGAGAATGAATCCACTGAAGACTGTGAATACAGCGAGTGGCTGGAGCCACCATGCATCCTGCCGCATGGTTTCGCCCCACGATCGCTTGACCGGCAGAGTCGTGACTTTGGACGGCATGTACTCACCTTTGGGGGTGTGGTGCACCGTTGGAAGCTTCGCGTCTTTTTGAGGTAGCTACTGCGCGTCGGGGCGCAGCGCCGCCGTAATATCAACGCCTCTCGCGCCACTGCAACGGGTTGCCAAACCCGAAGATCGACAAATGAGCAATGTGGTCCGACCCGAAGCCCACGCCGAGCTCGTTCCGCGGCTCGATTCCCTGCGTCCGGATAGTGTTCGGCAATGGAGCCGAATGAACGCGCATCAGCCTGTGTGTCACCTCAACGACTCCTCCAAGGCGATCCTCCTGGATCGACCGCTCGCCGAGATATCCCCTGACATGAAGCGGCTAATCAGGAGGGGTTACGCCTTCGCCATCCCGAATCCCTGGCCAAAGGGCGTCGCCACCTTATCAAGAATGGCCGCGTCAGGTGGCACCGGATTCGGCGCTGAGGGGGGGGGGCGCAGGCGCAGAGCGCGATCAGGCAGCCGGCAAGGACATTCGCACAGGCAGAATCAGTTCGTGCGGTGCTTCTTCGAAACGTCGTCGAGAAGCCTTAGCTCGTCTTTGGTGAGCGACGACATTCCTTCAGCGGAGATCTTGTCGAGCACGGCGTCGACCTTGTCGTAGAGAGCTCCGTCTTCACGGACGTTCGGCCGACTGTCAGAGGCTGCATCTTCTGCCGCTGACTCGTCACCCGGCACGATCGCCAGCCGTCGATTCTTCTTCCTCGCGGCCTTCTTCAAGCCTTCGAGCGGCTTGCTGCTCCGCCAGTCCGCCTTCAGGTAGAGGTAGCCGGCCAGTAGACCACCCAAGTGCGCGAAATGAGCCACGTTGCTCCCACCCTGCGCGCTACCCGCGGCCCCCAACAGATTCAAAACGCCCATGAACGCCACGAGGTACTTCGCAAGAACCGGAAAAATGCCAAAGACATAGATAGGCGTATTCGGCCAGTTCATCGCGAACGCTAGCATGACGCCGTACACAGCCGCGGAGGCTCCAATCAGAGCACTCGCCTGAAAGAAGAGGCTCAGGGCGACTCCACCCAACCCGCAGATCAGATAGAACTTCAGGAACTCCCGCTCGCCCCACTTCGATTCGAGCGGGGGGCCAAAAAAGAAGAGGAAAAGCATGTTCCCGACGAGGTGCATCAGGTTGCCATGCAGGAACATGTACGTGAGCGGGCCCCACGGCTTGAACACGATCTGGCTCGGCTGGAAGGCGAACCAGTTGAACATCACGTCCGGCAGGGCCAACTGGAACGCAAATATGACCGCGCTGGCAATCAGAAGCCGCTTCACCATCGGGGTAGGCTTGAGGCCCAGCCCAAAGGATTGGAAGCCGTGACCGCTCTGATAACTCATGAGGTCGTAACTCGCGTTCGTCCTGAGGCCATTGGGAGTGGGTTGAACACCCTGAAACGAGAGCAGGTTCCGGGAAGCCAGACCCTCTCCTCAACCGCAGCCACGGTCACGAAGAATGGCTTCCGGAACGCCTGTACGCGAGCCGCACCACCCGATCGCAGAGTTCGGGAAAGGTGATTCCTGCGGAGCGGGCCCCCTTGGGTACCAGGCTGTTCGCCGTCATCCCCGGAAGCGCGTTGGCTTCCAGACACCATGGACGGCCGCCTTCATCGACAATGAAATCGATACGCGAGTAGTCTCGCATGCGAAGAGCCCGGTGGACTTCGAGCGCGAGGCGACGGAGCTCGTCAGAGAGTTCGGCCGGGATATCGGCGGGAAAAATCTCTTCCGCCATGCCTGGTTGATATTTGCACTCATAGTCAAAAATCTCGTGCTCAGGCACGATCTCACCCACCGGGAAAGTGTCGGGGCCGACAACCCCCACAGTGAATTCCCGTCCTGCGTGGTATCGCTCGAACAAGACGACGTCGTCCCACGTCGCACTCACTGCAATCGCCGCGGCGAGCTCGTCTCGATCGTGCGCGAGAAACAGTCTCAGTGATGATCCACCCGCCGCCGCCTTCACGATCACAGGGAGCCCAAGCGCCGCCTCGACTTCATCGACCTTATGCGATCCGACCATCCAATCGGGCGTCGGAATCCCGGCATCCCGCAGCAGGCGTTTGGTAACCTCCTTGTCCATCGCGAGTGAGCACCCGAGGCGATCACTGCCCGTATAGGTCACACCAGCGACGTCGAGGAGCGCCTGGATCGTCCCGTCTTCTCCACTACCCCCGTGAAGGGCCAAGAAAAATACATCGACATCAGCGAGGTCGGCATCGCGAGTGAGCGCGACGGTGTGACTCTCGTCGAGGGCTGCGAGTGCTCCAGGACTGGGAGGAGCCGCCGCCTTGACGCCCTCTTCGAGCAGCTGTCGTTCCCGGTCGGGGCCCAGTCGGCCGTGCACCGTATCGACCGCTACGACTTCATGACCTGCTTGGCGGAGCGCTGATGCGACCTGAACACCGGACGCCAGAGAGACGTCCCTTTCGTCGGACGTACCACCGAGAAGAACGGCGACCTTCACCCGGCCAGCGCCTGGACGACGTCGTATCGGGTGATAATGCCCACGAGTTCGCCGTCGTCGCGCACTAGGCAGGCCGCATTGTCACGGGCGAGAAGCGGACGGATCTCTTCCGCATCGACGTGGCCCTCCAGGACCGGAAAGGGCGCACCCATGACGGTCTCTGAAGTCTTGTCAAGCAGTTCCGGGTCTTCGATGATCTGCGCCATCAGACGTGACTCAGTGATCGACCCGATACACTCGCCGTCGCGCACGACCGGAAGCTGGCCGATGTCATGGGCGGTGATCGCAGAGAGGGCGATCCGGATCGGAGTCGTCGGCTCGACCGTTACGAGTCCGGACACTCGGCCGTCCTTGCCGGCGACGGCCTCAAGCAGCGATGAGCGGCGGGGACGCTCGAGAAACCCGTTCTCTCGCATCCATTCATCGTCGTATGTCTTGCTCAGATACCGCTCACCCCAATCGCAGATCAGAGTGACCACGAATGCGTCGGGATCGTCGAGTTCTTTGGCAAGCTCGACCGCAGTGTGCACCATGAGGCCGGCCGAGCCACCAGCAAACAGGCCCTCCTCTCGGGACACGCGGCGTGCCATCCTGAAGGCTTCCGCATCGCCGTGACTTCGAAATTCGTCCACGTAATCGAGGTCGAGACTCCCTGGAATTTTGTCGTTCCCAATACCCTCCACCTTATACGGAGAGCCTTCGACCATTTCTCCAGTATTAAAGAAGGGTGCGATCATCGATCCCTCCGGGTCCACACCGACGATCCGTACCGAGTCGCTCTGCTCCTTCAGGTAGCGACCCACACCTGTAATGGTGCCACCGGTACCTGCAGACGCGACGAAATGGGTGACCTTCCCCTCGCTCTGCTCCCAGATCTCGAGGCCAGTCGTCGCGTAATGAGCGTCCGGATTAGCCTGGTTGTAGAACTGATTTGCCAGCACTGCACCCGGTGTTTCGGCCGTGATGCTTCGAGCCTGCTGCAGATAGTGGTCGGGATGATCCGGAGGTACGGCCGTGGGCGTGATTACGACCTCGGCGCCGAATGCACGAAGCAGCTTCACCTTCTCGCTGCTCATCTTGTCCGGCATCGTGCAAATGCACTTGTAGCCCTTCAGGGAGGCCGCCATCGCGAGCGCGAGGCCAGTGTTGCCCCCGGTCGCCTCGACGACGGTCCCGCCCGGCTTCAAGGTGCCATCCGCCTCCGCGGCTTCGATCATCGCGAGTCCGATTCGGTCCTTGATCGAACCACCTGGACCCATGAATTCACACTTCACGTAGACCGGTGTGCGACACCCATCTGTTACCGCGTTGAGGCGCACCATCGGCGTCCATCCGATGAGATCGAGAACGCTGTCGTATGGGCGCGGGTGACGCTCAGCCATGTTTTACAAATCCAGACGGTGAGTGGTTTGTCAGCTTTGGGGTGCGCCAAGGGTATCCGGTCGGGGGCGTTTCGAGAAACGTACCGGCACCTCGGCCCAAACTTGGATTCGATCGCCGTCTTCCTGCCGAGCTGGCGTGAAACGAAGATGGCGAGCCCCCTCCGTAGCGGCGGAGTCGAAGGCGGCGTGTCCTGAAGATTCGACGACCTCGACGCTGTCGACGCCCCCCGTATCTCCGACGAGAACCCGGAGAACGGTCTCGCCTTCCATATCCTGATCCCACATATGAAGGGGATACTCAATGGGGATCTCGCCGAGGGGGCGGGGTTCCTGGATCTTACCGTCGGCGGCGCATCCACCCATAGCCACACAGCCCGCTACCCAGAGGCCTACCGAACGGCGGCTACCCCTGAGCCCTGTCGAATCGTCTGGAATTCGCTTCAATCGTCTTCCCCGAGCCGGGTCGCGTTGCCGAGTTCATACAGAAGGTCGAGAGCCTCTTTCGGACTCAGTTCATTCGGATCGATGGCCTTAAGTCGGGTCACCGTCGGATGCTCGACCTGAAACATAGAGAGCTGTTCCTGCGGCCCCTCCGAGTCTGGGCCATGCGCCCCATGTCGACCGAGTCCCTCCCCACCACTGGTATGTGTTCCCTCGAGCTCCGCGAGAAGTTCCCGGGCCCTCGATACGATCCCGTCGGGCAGACCAGCGAGCCGCGCGACCTGAATTCCATATGATCGATCAGCGCCTCCGTCTGCGAGTCGCCTAAGAAATACGATCTCCTCACCTACCTCACGAACGGAAACATTCATGTTTTTCACACCATCGAGCTGATCGCCCAGCTGGGTGAGCTCATGGTAGTGAGTCGCGAAGATCGTCTTCGCACCAATGTGTTCGTGAATGTGCTCGGTGACCGCCCAGGCGATCGACACCCCGTCGTAGGTCGACGTGCCTCGCCCGATTTCATCGAGCAGTACGAGGCTCCGATCAGTCGCGCCGTGGACGATGGCCGCGGTCTCGCTCATCTCCACCATAAAGGTGGACTGCCCGCGGGCCAGATTGTCCGACGCACCCACGCGGGTGAAAATCCGATCTGACACCGGTAGTCGGGCCGCGTCGGCGGGGACGAAAGAACCCAGTTGGCCAAGCAGTTGGATAAGGCCGATCTGCCTCAAGACTGTGCTCTTGCCAGCCATGTTCGGGCCGGTGAGCACGACGATGTGCCCGTGATCATCGAGTACGATGTCGTTGGGAATGAATTCGTCGCGCGGCATCATGGTCTCGACGACAGGATGCCGACCCGCCCGAATCTCCAGGTCGAAGCCCGTATGGATCTCCGGGCGAACGTATTGATGGCGGACGGCTATGTGGGCGAAGGCGGACAGGACGTCGAGCGCCGCAATCCTGGCGCCGGAATCCTGCAGCCTCGGAACGGCTCCGGCGACCTGGGCTCGCACTCCGGCAAAAAGCTCGACCTCGAGCTGCCCGATACGATCTTCGGCCCCGAAGACCTTCTCCTCCCATTCCTTGAGTTCCGGAGTGAAGTAGCGCTCGCCGTTCGTGAGGGTCTGCTTCCGGACGAAGTCATCAGGCACCTTGTCGAGGTTGGCCTTGGTCACCTCGAGATAGTATCCGAACACTTTGTTGAAACCGACCTTCAGGGACGAGATGCCCGACCGCTCGCGCTCCCGAGTCTGAAGGCTCGCAATGAAGTCGCGTGCACCGTCCCGGACGGCACGGATCTCATCAAGCTCTTGCGACCAACCCGTCCGGATCACGCCCCCGTCGTGAAGTGCCGCCGGGGGATCATCGGCAACCGCCGATGCGAGCAATTCGAGCACGTCCTTCATGCAGTCGAGGTCGGTGCCGAGACTTTGGGTCAGGTCAGACGACGCGTTACCGGCCGCTTCAGCAACCGCAGGCAGGCTCTCAAGCGAGTTCCGAAGACTCCCGAGGTCACGGGGCCCGACCCTGAGCGTTCCAATCTTGCCGGCGAGTCGCTCCAGGTCACTCACGCCTTTTAGGGCTCTTCGCAGAGCATCTCGGAGTTCCGGCGAAGCGACGCACTCTGCCACGGCCTCCTGGCGCGTCCAGATTTCGTCGGCGACGACCAAGGGCTCCAGAATCCAGCGACGAAGGAGCCGGCCACCCATCGGGGTCACGGACCCGTCGAGAACGTCGAGAAGCGTTCCGCCTTCTTCACCGGAGCGAAGAGGCTCGATCAGTTCGAGATTTCTACGGGTCATCTCGTCGAGGAGCATCACCCGCCCTGGACGTCGGATTTGAACGGCCTTGAGGTGCGTCACACCCGCCGGACGAATCTCAGCCAGGTACTGAATCAGGGCGCCACCGGCACGAATCAGTGCGTCGTCGTGCGACTGGAAGCCAAACCCATCCAGCGACTGAACCGAATAGGCCTTGAGCAACTCGGCAGCCGCAATATCCTCCTCGAACATCCAGTCGTCACGAACGGTGCGGGGCAACGTCGAAGGCGCGGCGAAGGCAACCTCGGGGCTCTCCGCGAGGGCTCGGGGCAGAAGGACCTCAGATGGTTCGAGGCGGCCAAGCTCCGCGCGAAGCTCACCTTCGGGGACACGCTGGACCGACAGCTCTCCGGTGGACACATCGAGTGTGGCCAGTCCGTGCGAGCCATCCGGGCTCCCCACAAGCGCTACCAGAAAATTGTTACGCCGTTCGGAGAGCAGATTGTCTGCGAGAACAGTCCCCGGCGTCACGGTTTCGGTCACCTCGCGTTTGACCAAGCCCTTGGCGAGTGCCGGGTCCTCCACCTGGTCACAGATCGCGACACGCCGTCCGAGCTTGACGAGCCGCGAGAGGTAGTCGTCGAGAGCCTTCGCGGGCACACCCGCGAGCGGGACCTTCGCCGCCGCACCGTTGTTCCGTGAGGTGAGGGTGAGACCCAGGAGCTTCGCTCCCTCCTCGGCATCACCATGGAATAGCTCGTAGAAGTCGCCCACCCGAAAGAAGAGGAGCGAGTCCCGATGGCGCGACTTGGCGTCACGCCACTGCTGCATGAGCGGGGTATCAGAGGAGGCCATGCGGGAAGTTGGACGGGCTGATGGGTCCACTCAAGGCTCGGTCCGCAATTTCCGCCAAGATATACGCATATGTGCGAACGAATCCGTCGGCCCACAGACTCTGCGTCCAACTCATCTATACTCAGTTGCCCAACGGTAGGATGCTTCCGGCGGGCGCACGGTCATGACAACACAGACCTGGATCGACAAGGCGGGAGAAATGGTCGTGCGAGATGGATTGGTGGAAACCGAGATCGGTCGCACGACGGAACAGTTCGGCTTGATCGCCCACGTTTTCAGCACCTATGTGGCGTTTTGCAGCCGAGCGGACGCGTTCCACTTTCAGCGAAGGATCAACTCATTCCAGCTGATGAATGATGGTGACCGCGGGTGGATGACATTGCAGGTATTCAGTGACTGAGAGCATTTCCTGTGGCTACGAAACGACACCGCGGGTAGCCGTCGATAACGCCGACACGAGAGTACGCGAGGCGCTGACAATCGAGAGGTTCGGCGCCCTCACCGAGATCGATGTCGCCGGAGCGGTCAATGACACGCTCGGGGCGAGACGATCATGCGCCGCTCGGCGAGGATGTCGCAACCCGCCTAAGCGGGTCATCGAGCCTCTGTAGAGCAGACTCGACACACCTGAGTCAATCGCGGATCAGCAACTCTGGGCGCTCGTCACGGACGAGGGCTGCATTGACGCCCTGAGCGGCGAGCTCTTCAAGAAGATCGACCGCCGCAGACCGCTCGGCGAACCGGCCGGCCCGGACGTGGGTGAACTGACTACCTTCCACACGCACCACGCGAACATCGACGCCTGCAGCCTTCACTTCCGCGAATAGCACGAGCGCGCGCTCTTCCTCGCCGAACGCGCCGAGCTGGACGTAGTAGTTCATCGCAGGCTCGGTGGCTTCTTCAGTGACAGCGGAGTCGTCTGTCGTCGAGGCCTCCGTGGCTGAAGCCTCTGCCGCTGTAGCCGAGTCCATCGCTGACCCACTAGCAGCATGCGTAATTGGAGCCCCCTCAGGCCCAGGCGACGGACTCTCAGTCGACGTGGCCGAAGTGGCGCGGGTCGGGATGTCACCTGGCGGCGGTACCGGCCCGGCATTAGCAATCCACGCCTCAGCTCGGCCACGGGCATCTGATCGTGGATAGTCGCGGGAAAGCGTGTTCACATAATCACGGGCGGCGACCTCATCACCCATGGCGAACGCGGCCTGCGCGAGTCTCATCACGGCGTCCGGCGTGAACTGCCCCGACGGGTACAACACGACGAGACGCCGGAAGTCGAGTTCAGCCTGGACCGGGTCCACGGTCAGACGGCCCCTGAGCCACAACCCACGCTGCCGTTCCCTGCGGGTGGCGTCCAACCGTTCGTCCTCCCACCAGACGATCAACTCATCACGGGCTTCGTCTGTCCGTCCCATCCGAGTCAGTTGCTCGACCGGCTCTAGCGTCGATTGGGCCTCGACAACATCGGGCTGCATCAGCAGGGTGAACGCGGTCAGCACAGACACAAGTCCGACCCTCAAACCACCGCGCACCGCAAGGCTCCGCTCTCTACCGGTCATGCTGCCTCCGCATAAACCCGCAGCCCAAGCAGCCACGACTCCAGAAAATGTTCGTCGGTATGTGGGCTCGCCTTTAACAGCCGGTCCACGTCGAGTAGCCCTTCGAGCGCGTGGTCGACATGAGGTAGTGACCACTTTCGTGCCTGAGAGCCGACGCGCCTTGCCAACCACTTCTGATGATGCGGGAGCACGGCTTCGAGGCCGCCCGGACCCTTTTCTAGTGCGATACCGAGTCGCAGGAATTGGGTGGCCAGTCCGATCACGAGACTGACGCCGGAGTCTCCCTGAGACAGCAAAACGGGTAGGCCCCGGCCGGCCTGCTCAAATTTCCGATCGGCGACCAGGTCGAACCACCCCCACCGATCCTGGGAGGGGAGCTTGGTACCCGCAGCATCGACGTCAGCCAGTGTGATGGTCTTCCGTTCGTCGATGAAGTCGGCCAACTTCGCCACTTCCTGCGACAGAACGCCAAGGTTCGTCCCGATCGCCGCGCCCAGCGCCTGTGCGGCCGAGACCTCAAACTCGACTCCGTGCTCCTCCGTGGCTCGCGCCATAAGCCAGCCCGGGACATCCGCCTCGGTGATCGCCCGGAACTCGACAGTCCGGCTGAACTTCGCCAGTTGGCTGTAGAATTTTGCCTTGGACGCCGAGGGAACAGTACAGCTGAGAATCAACGCCAGTCCCGGGGGCGGATTTTGCGCCACCGCGAGCAGAGCTTCCCTCGCATGCTTCGATCCGGATAGCCCCTCGACTTCGCTCAGTACGACAACCCGCCATTCGGCCATCATCGGTGGTGTCGCAATGATCGACGCCAGAGTCTCCGCATCGACGTTGCTGCCGCTGATCCGATCGAGGTTGAAATCCCGAGTCCCCGGATCGACATGCGCGTCGATGAGCGCGCGGACCGTGAGGTCTTTCCGGAAATGGTCTTCGCCATGGAGGTAGAAGACACCGCCGGGTTCAGAACCGAGTTTCCGGATGGAGGCGAGCGTAGTCACGTCTCGAATCTCGCCTCGGGCCTCACCTCTGGAAACCACCGATCAACTCAACGATCGGGGAGAAATCTCTGACGCCCGCCAACTTGCTGATCGTAGCGTTGCGACAAAGGTGTGTAGTCGTAGAGAATCGTATTCTCCCAGAGACCCTCGTCCAGATCATCACCCGCCTTCGAGCTGAACACGCGGGGAGGCGAACTCGCTGCCCGTACGGGTGACCGGGAAGGCGCACGATCGACGACGATCGGAGCCAACTCCACGGCTCTCGACCCAGCGAACATTGTCGGAGACCATGCCGCCGCAGTCAGGAGCAGCGCGATACCGAGTACGGTCATCGCAGGCGTACCGGACGCGGCATGAACTCCGAGCAAGCGCTCATCATCGACGTGAAACAGCCTGTGTCGCAGGCGGGGTTCGAAGTCCGCGCGCAGCTCCGGCTCGGGGAGCGACCGAAGAAGCTGTCCGCCATGAACGACGACGTGCCGGTATCGGACACACGCAGAACAGGCGCCGAGGTGTCGTTGAATAGACGCTGCTTCCTCGCTGGACGTATCACCGTCCAGGTACTCCGTGAGGCGAGCTACGACTTCGGAACAGTTCATCGAATCGGTCTCTCAAGACGACTACAGACCCCAGTGGCCTTAACTCCGTGTCCGGTTACTACTGCACGTGCACGGCAGGGTTCCACAAAAAACAAGCCCCCACCGGGTTTCCCCGGCGGGGGCTTTCCCCACCCCACCCCACCTCACACTCGGACGAAGTACGCTTCAGTGGCACACCTCGTCAGTCAATCATGGGAGCAATGATGTGCGCGAAGTTGTTCCGCGCACGATTTAGTCGACTCTTTACCGTCCCGAGGTTACAGCCCGTGATATCGGCGATCTCCTCGTACGTCTTTCCTTCCATCTCGCGGAGGACAAAAACGATGCGGTGATGCTCAGGCAGCTGCTCCACGGCCTCTTCGACCTTGGCCCGAAGGTGTCGCTTCCGGAACAGGTCGTCAGGCTTGTACTGCGTGTCCTCCCACTCGAGCGGCCGATGGTCGGCGTCCCAGTTCTTCTTGAGCGTCTGGAAGAGCACCAGCGGATTACGGGCCCGATTCCGCAGCTCGTTCTTCGCAAGATTACTCGCGATCGTGTAGATCCATGTCGAAAACTTCTTCGACTTATCGAAACGGTGCAGGTGTCGGTAGACACGGACGAACGTCTCCTGAACCAAGTCCTGCCCGCGCTCGCGATCACCGATGGTCCGGTACACGAAGTTCAGCAGCCTCTGGTCATATCGACGCACCAGATCGTTGAACGCCCGGGGATCTCCATCGAGAGATGCCTGGACAACCTCGGAATCGGTCATTTCGCCCAGCTTCAGACGGTGGTCACGAGCTTCGCTCGGCATCACCTGAAGTTCAGTTGTTTCCTTCTTACGTGCCCTAGCCATGTCTCACCCCCTAGTTGCGGCAACCCGCACTGTCGGCAGATACACTCCTCACACGCCCTCTGGGAGTGCATAGGTCGTGCCAACCGTAGAATCCCGCTACCTCGCCGCAGATCAACTCCTACTGTCCTATTCATGTGACGTCTCAGCGACGCCGATCAAGACACATCGGCAGGAATCGAGTTGCATCTACCTGTCCCTCTTTCAGATAGGGCAGAGATCCAATCGGGTTGCACACCGCTCAACTCTCGGCGACCACGACCTCCACAGGCGCAAGACCAAGAGACTCGAGTTCGGGTGTGATTATGTCGGCATCGCCAGCAACGATGACCTGGACCTCGTCCGGTCGCATGTGCCTCGCCGCAGCCGCAGCCGACTGCTCGGTGGTCACCCCACGAACCGTGTCCCGGTAACGATCGAAATGGTCGTCCGGCAGCCCGAAGACGACGAGCTGGGTGATGCGAGTCGCGATCTGCCCCGCGCTCTCGAGCTGCAGACCGAAAATCCCGGCCGCGTAGTCCCGTGCGGCCGCGACTTCCTCGTCGCGGGGACCATCGTCAGCCATGAGCTGCAACTCTTTTATGATCTCACGCACGGCAGGCGCGGTTACGTCATTGCCGACCGAGGTGCCGATCTGAAACGGACCGGCCTCGCTACGGAAGGTGAAGCGTGAGCGGATCCCGTACGTGTAGCCGTGGTCCTCGCGGAGATTCAGGTTCAGGCGACTCGTAAACATGCCTCCTAGCACCATGTTGGCGATCGAAAGCGGGTAGTAGTCCCGAGTAGAGCGAGCGGCTCCCACATGGCCGATTCGGACCTCCGACTGGACCGAGCCGGGCCGATCGACCACGACGAGTCGCCTGTCGCGCGTCGCTGGCTCGACGACGAAGTCCGGTCGAGAAGCAGGAGCCCCCGACCAGTCACCAAAATGCTCACCGATCATTGCGACGACCTCGTCGGGCTCCACGTCGCCGACGATGATCATTCCCCCACCCTCCGGACGATAGTTCGCATCGACGTAGCCCAGCATAGCCTCGCGGGTCACCGCGGCGATGGACTCCTCACTACCATCGACGGCTCGCCGATACGGAACTCCGTCCGCGAAGTAGCGCACCCTCGCCGAGTCCGTGGCTAGCGCTCCCGGATCCATGCGTCGTTGACGGATCTGGGCTAGCTGCTGCTCACGAGCTCGGGCCACCTCCGCCTCAGGGAAGTCGGGTTCGAATACCATCTCGGCCAGAATCGCCATCGCCTCGGGAAGTCGGTCCGCGAGACATGACAGCCCGATACTCGTGCCTTCCCACCCACCGGACGCGCCGACACGGGCGCCAATTCGTTCGAGGGACTCCGCCAGGGCCGAGCCACTTCTCTTCTTCGTGCCACCCTCGAGTGTGTCCGCGGTAAGCACTCCGAGGCCTGCAGCTGCACTACCGAGTGCCGCCTCCCCTGCCCTCATGAAGAGATTCACGCTGACCATCGGAAGTCGATTCATGCACCCGATTCGAAGGTCAAGGTCATGCGCGGCAGTGCGCCGCTCAACCGCCGGGAATGCAAAGTCGCGTGGCGCGCCCGAAGCCGGCGGGGACGACCGATCGAGCGGGCTCATCGGCTCGTCTCCGGCTGGTAAGTAACAATCGCTCGGTTGTCCGCTCCGAGTCGGGTTCCTGCGAAGTCCTTGATCTGATCGAGGGTGACCGCCCGAAGCCGATCAAGCTCGCGATTCAAACGGCCCGGATCATCGAAGTACAGGTCGAACATCGAGAGCAGGTCGGCTCGTTCAGCCGTCCGCTCCAGTGCTCGCACCAAGTCCGTCTCGGTGAGAGCGATCGCACGATCGATCTCGCTCTGTTGCGCCTCCGCCAGTGCGTCGATCTCCTCAATCATCGCCCGCTCAAGCTCTTCAGGGTCGCCCCCTGGATAACCCGTGGCCCAGACCAAGAACATCGAGGCGCCCGTCAGCAGCGGATAGACGTACGTCACAACCCCTTTCGCCACCTGTCGCTCCCGCACAAGGCGCCGATACAATCGGGACGCCCGCCCCATACCGAGAAGGGCCTGAGAAACCTCTGCCACTGCGAAGTCCTCCGCATCATACGAAGGAGACCGGAAGGCCATAATGACCCGAGGCAGGGGAACATCCGCCACCACGTGATCCCGCACGGTCTGCCCGATTAGAGGTTCGACATCCGGATTGCCGGGGAGCGTCGGGATCGGCCCACCGGGCTCGATGTCTCCGAAATACCGTTTGATCTGCTCGAGGGCCGCTACCGGCTCAATGTCCCCCGCTAGCGTCAGGACTGCATTGTCCGGCACATAGAACGTTTCAAAAAACGAGCCGACATCGTCGAGTGTCGCTGCATCGATGTCCTCCATCGAGCCGATCACAGTGTGCCGATAGGGATGTCCCTCGGGGTAGATCAGCTTCTGAACGCGTTCGCTCCAGTCCCCATACGGCTGATTGTCGTATCGCTGGAGTTTTTCATTTTTCACCACGTCGCGCTGGTTGTCGAGCTTCTCCTGCGTCATCGCGGGGAGCATCCAGCCCATGCGATCAGATTCTAGCCACAGCGTCAGCTCGAGGTCGTTCGAGGGCACGGTTTCAAAGTAGTTCGTGCGATCGAACCACGTCGTGGCGTTCAGGGTGCCGCCGACACGTTCGATCAACTCGAAGTGCCGGTTCTTCGGCACGTGCGCGGATCCCTGAAACATCATGTGCTCGAAGAGATGGGCGAAACCGGTCATTCCTTCGACCTCGTTCCGCGACCCAACACCGTACCAGAGGTTGGTCGCCACGACGGGGACCGTCCGATCAGGTGCGAGGACGACCTTGAGTCCATTGTCCAGGCGGTGTCGCTCGAAAGGGATCGAGAGTTGACTCATTCAGGGTCTCTCGTTGAGTCGAGTGCGAAGCAGATCTGGGGCGAAGTCTTCCATCAGCATCTCGCGGGCGGCGCCGTGACCACCGTCGAGTCGGTCCTCCACATCGGTAACCAGCGCGAGGTCAGCTTCGGCAGCTCGAGTCCTCGCGCGTTCGAGCATTTCGTATGCGACGCCCTCTCGTCCAACTGCAGCCGTCGCCAACGAAGCAGCAAGCTGTGCGTCAACGTCCTCCTCAGCGATACGCGCGCCGGACAGGATCTCTCCTGCGCCCTCCTCAAACTGTCCGGATTCGAGGAGCACGAGCCCGAACACGAGCCTCGCCCAGCCGTCATCAGGGTCGAGACTCACGGCCTCACCTAGTGCGTCGCTGGAGCGATCCCAATCCCGAGCCAGTGCATGGCCCACACCAAGTTCGTACGCGATCTGCGGATCGTCGGCATCGATCTCACGTGCCGCCTTGAGCTCACGCAACCCGTCTTCGAAGAGACCTTCACGAACGAGGTACGCTCCATAGAGCAATCGTCCGACGGCCACCTGAGGCGCCATCAATGCCGCTGCTCGAAGAGCTGGTTCAGCGTCGGCGTCATCGAAGTATGCGAGACCGTTCCCTGCGGTCGAAAGGATGTACGGATCCTCCGGATTGAGTGCGAGGGCCTGCTTGAATCGCTCATAGGCGACTCCCTCGAGACCCAGCTCGCGCTCCGCGACCCCAAGCCAGCAGTGCACGGCAGCTTCGTCCTTGAAGTCCTCGAGGTGGTCTCGCAGCAGCTCTACCGCACCCTCCCAGTCATTGTCCTCTGAAAGCGCGAGTACCCGTTCAAGTATTGTGTCGAGGTCCATCAGTCAGCTCGGTGTACAAGGGTTACGCCGGTCATTGCGACAGGCGGTGCGACGGTCATGAATTCGAGAACGGTGGGTGCGACGTCAGCAAGTCGGCCGTCGCGGACGATGACATCGTCCCCATCCGTGGCCTGGGGGTCGTACACAATGAAGTCGACCGGAGTGGTCGTATGCGCCGTCCGCACGTTCCCCTCAGGATCGATCATCATCTCGCAATTTCCGTGGTCTGCCGTAATCAACACCACCCACTCAGGGTTCGCGTCGACGGTCGCGAGAATGTCCGTCATGCAGGCATCCACGGCCTCGACCGCACTGGTGGCAGCGGAAATCACACCCGTGTGCCCGACCATGTCCGGATTCGCGAAGTTCACGAGAATGAAGTCGTTCCCATCGGTCAGGCCGGCGATCACCGCATCCGAGACCCCGTGAGCGCTCATCTCAGGTTGAAGGTCATACGTCGCCACCTTGGGCGAGGAGACGAGACTGCGGCGCTCGCCTTCCCAGGGCGTCTCCTCCCCGCCGTTAAAGAAGTATGTCACGTGCGCGTACTTCTCCGACTCGGCGACCTTGAGCTGTGTGTGGCCGTTGGCCGCGAGGTGTTCAGAGAGTCCATCCCGAATGTTGTCCTTCGGGAATGCGACCTCGGTGGGCAGGCCATCCGCGTATGCGGTCATCGTCACCACGCGGCCTGGCAGGCGGTCGGGACGATCGAAGCCGTCGAAGTCAGGAAGCGTGAGTGCTGAAGTGATCTGACGGACTCGATCCGCACGAAAGTTCATGAGAATGACTACGTCGTCAGCCGCCATCCCGGGTTCACCCACGCCGCGGATCCCGGTCGGCTCGATGAATTCGTCGGTCGTCCCGGCGGCATAGCTCTCTCTCAAGAAGGAGATGTCGTCCGCCCACACAGCGGCTTCGCCACTCACCATCAGGTCAAAACCGCGCTTCGTCCGCTCCCATCGCTTGTCACGATCCATGACCCAGTAGCGCCCGCAGACGGAAGCGATCGCCCACTCGTCGTTGCACGCACATATCTCTTCAAGGGTCGAGAGGTATTCGATGCCCTTCGTAGGAGACGTATCGCGGCCGTCCGTCATGCAGTGGATTCGCACCCGGACGTCCGCAGGCAGCCGATCGAGAAGAGTCGTGAAGTGCCTGACATGACTGTGGACGCCTCCGTCGGACACGAGCCCTGCTATGTGGATCACGGAGCCCCGCGCGCGCGCTTGCTCGATAATCGACGAAAGACCCAGAGCCTCCTCGAATGCTCCGTCCGCAATCGCCTTATCGATCCGGGCGATGTCCTGATACACGACACGGCCCGCCCCTAGGTTCAGGTGGCCCACCTCTGAGTTGCCCATCTGCCCGTCCGGGAGTCCGACGTCAGCACCTGAACACGCCAGGCGAGAACGCGGAAAGCCATCATAGAGACTCCGGAACGTCGGCACATTCGCGAGCTCGACCGCGTTGCCAGTACTCGGCTCACCCTGAAAATCGGAGTGACCCCAGCCGTCCAGGATCACAAGGAGAACCTTTCTCATGTTTCGTGCGGACTCGGTCTTGGCCTCAGCGAGGCGATTCACGGTTCGAGACGGGAATCTAATCGTGGCCCACAGACCCGTCATTTACTTCAGATAGAGAGCGGCGTAGCATCGGCGCTTGAGGCGCGCTGGCGGGCGGCTGACGCGTATCCACGATCTCCGGAGTTTCAGCCTTGCGTTACTCACCTTTCCGCATGGAGCGGTGGCAGTCCACGTACGAGCACCGCGTGAAAATCAATCTGTCAGAAAGCGGTGTGCATCCACTGACCGTGGATGAACTCATCGAAATTTCCGGCCAGGATGTCGACGTCGGCTCCACGCTCCTCGGCTACGGCCAATCGAACGGGTCGGACGAACTGCGGTCGCTCATTGCCGGGCAGTATGCCGGCGCGACGGACGCATCCGTGCTCGCCACGGTCGGTGGCGCAGAGGCCAACTTCACGTGCTTCTGGCATCTCTTCGAGGGTGGGGCGAAAGCAGCAATCATCCTGCCGACATACGGCCAGGTACCCGGCCTGCTGGAGTCATTCGGGAGCAGACTGAGCCCGGTTCATCTGCGGGAAGAAGATGGATGGCAGCCGGACATGGAGGCGCTCGAGGCAGCTCTGGAAGACGGTGCCTCATTCGTCCTCATTACCAATCCGAACAACCCGACGGGCGCCTCGCTCACTCGTGAGTCGATGGACCGCATTGCTGAGCTGACAGAGAAGCACGGGGCCTGGATCCTGGCCGACGAAGTCTATGCAGGAGCCGAAACGGGGGAGGAACGGACACCGTCATTCTGGGGGTCGCATGAACGGGTGCTCGTCACCAATTCGCTCTCGAAGGCCTACGGCCTCCCCGGGCTGCGCCTCGGCTGGATCATGGGACCGGATGAGCTCATCAACGAACTCTGGGGTCGGACGGACTACACCACCATTGCCCCGGCTTCGGTTTCCGATCAACTGGCGTGTGTGGCACTCGCATCAGGTACGCGAGATCGCATCGGGGAGCGCACGCGCGGAATCGTAAGAAAGAACCTAGGTGTGGTCGAGCAGTGGATGGCCGCACAGGATGGTCGGTTCCGGTATCAGGCACCCGACGCCGGGGCGATCTGCTATACGCACTACGACGACCCGATCAACTCGAGCGAGTTCGCCGAGAAAATGCGTGTCGAGAAGTCCGTCCTTGTCGTGCCCGGTGACCACTTCGGGATGGACCACTATCTGCGCCTCGGCTTTGGAAATCCGGAGGACGAGTTGCTGGAAGGGTTGAGTCGGGTGCGTGAGGCGTTTGACGATATTAGCGGGTGACAAACTCCATGATGGCCATACGATTCGGATGGGCACTCACGGCGGCATTGGCCTTCGCTCCGGCTACCGCCGCCCCACTCCTCGCCCAAGACGCGGGGCCCTTCGACCTTCTCGTGCGTGGCGGCCGCGTCCTCGATGGTACAGGAAACCCGTGGTTCCGAGCCGACATCGGAGTTCGTGACGGACGGATCGTGGCAGTCGGGCGACTCAATGGTGCGGCAGCAACGAAAACGATCGACGCGGCAGGCCGATACGTGTCACCCGGCTTCATCGACATCCACTCGCATGCAGACGACGGGAGTGCTCAAATCGGCGGCGCCACGATCCGAACGGATCAACTCGACCGGAAGTCGGCACCCAATCTCGTCTCACAGGGCGTCACGACAGTCGTCGTCAATCACGACGGGCGCTCCCCGTGGCCGATCCGCGATCAGCGTACGCTCATCGAACAACAGGGTGTGGGTCCAAACGTCATGCTGATGGTCGGGCACGGTACAGTGCGTCGACAGGTGCTGGGCGATGATTATCGGCGCCTCGCCACCGATGGCGAGGTCGAGCAGATGAAGGGTCTGGTGCGGCAGGCCCTCGAGGAAGGTGCGGTCGGTATGTCCGCGGGCCTCGAGTACGTACCCGGTCGATGGAGCGAGACGAGCGAGGTAGCTCGCATCGCGGAAGAGCTCGTGCCGTATGACGGAGTGTACATCGCGCACGAACGCTCGGAGGGGGCCGACCCGATGTGGTTCTGGCCGAGCCAAAATGCAGCCGGCCCACCGACCCTCCAAGACGCAATCATGGAAACCATCGAGATCGGGCGCCACTCGG
Organism: Longimicrobiales bacterium; assembly: GCA_028823235.1. Lineage (NCBI taxonomy): Bacteria > Pseudomonadati > Gemmatimonadota > Longimicrobiia > Longimicrobiales > Longimicrobiales bacterium. The sequence continues at coordinate 120,216 of JAPKBW010000009.1, forward strand.
GGGCACGGGTGGTCGCGTCACATATCAAAGCGAAAGGTGCGCATTTCTGGGGCTCGAGTGGCAGTGCGATCCAGCTCATTCAGCGTGCCCGAGACGAAGGAGTGCGCGTATGGGCAGATCAATACCCGTACGCGACGTCCGGCTCTGACGGAAACACCGTCCTCATTCCTTCCTGGGCCACATCTTCTGAGGACGGCCAGGACGGGCCAGGACCCGCTGCGATGCTGCGCAGGAATCTGACCGATGCCACGATCGAAGCGCAGATCCGTCAGGATATCGCACACGAGATTCGGCGCCGGGGAGGAGCAGATCGGGTCGTAATTTTCGAATATCCCAGAGACGAGTGGGTCGGCAAGAACCTCCAGGAGGTTGCAGACGCGCAGGGGGTCGATCCGGTTCAGATGGCGATCGATCTCCAGTTGGTAGGCGATCCAGAGCGACGCGGAGGTGGGCGGTTGCGCGGCTTCTCCATGTCGGAAGATGACGTCGAGAGCTACGCAGCTCAGCCGTGGGTGGCGACCGCCTCCGACGGTGGTATCGCGCTACCGGACGACGGCTCCGTTCATCCCCGCTATTACGGGACCTTCCCACGCAAAATCCGTCAGTACGCCCTGACTGCGGGCGCCCTGTCCGTCGAGGCGGCGATCCGCTCTCAGACGTCCCTGCCCGCTCGCATCATGGGCCTCCAAGACCGAGGCGAAATCCGAACAGGAAACTGGGCTGACCTCGTGATCTTCGACCTCGAAACGATCACAGACGAGGCGACGTTCTTCGAGCCACACCAGCACGCTTCAGGAATCGATCACGTCATCGTGAACGGTGAGTTTGTCGTTGAGGACGGGGAAATCCTGTACGCGCTGCCTGGGAAGCTCATCTCCTCTCGTCGCGGCGGTCCTCCGAGCATCTCTCAAGAGCACTGACCCAAAACAAGATCGCCCGGCCAAGGTGCCAGATCAGTTCCCCGCGGCCGGCCTCGCCGTAAAGGGATTCGGCATGACTTCATGGCTCTATCCGTCAGTGACGTGAATCAGCGCTTTGGCATCGAACGGGAACACCTTGTAGGACGGGTCGTCACTCGACACCGAGGCAATCAGTGTCGAGGGTGCGCGCTCTAAGCCTCTCTCCGTCACGATGGGCCAGAAAATCTCAGCGATGCGCTAATGGAGAAGGACGGGCAGTCAGAGGGAATTGAGCCTAGACTGGGCCTGGCCGGAGATGTCCGGACCCACGTGCCCCCTTCAATGCAATCGCTCGGACTCCGTCGATCCTCCTGAGTCGCTCAGCGACTCAGCTGTGCGTGAAGCGCTACGTAGTTGAGGCCGCTGCTCGTCTCACGCAACACCTCCTCGACGGACAGACCGAGAGACTGCGAGATGACCCGAATGTTCACGAGTCCAATAATGTGCGGGTCGGTCAATTTTATGTCGCCCCACCCGGATACCGGGGCACCTCTGAATTGTTGGTACGCACCTTCGAGCGCGCCAGCTGGAACGTCGTCGCGAACTGGCACATAGAGAGCGGGTGCGTTCACCCGGTACTGCCCGGTCAACTGGGCCCAACTCTGACCGGCACTGCGAAGGGCTACGAGCGCTTCCGGAGACACCCCGGCTCGGCGGGCCACGAAAAGGACCACGGGGATCTCGTCCGCCTCGAGCTCCCAGTCGCCGAGGATCGCGACTTCATTTGCAGGCAGACTGAAGAACGTGGCCACGGCGCGAAAAAAGTCCGCATGGGCTCCACTCTGTGCCGATGCGTCCGCAGCCGACACGAGGCAGCAGGTCAGCACCATGAACACGCGCTTCATCAAGCCGTTCCAAGCTCCGGAAAGAGTTAGTACTCAATTATGGGATGGCTCACACACGTACACCATACGTGCCAAGTTGGCAGAAGACGCGCCTCAAAAACGTGGCACGACTCTTGAACACTTATAGGGCACGCTTTACAGCGGAAAGTGACCGTGAACCGAAGGAAGGCAGCCATGAGACACGATGACAAAGACCATGACCGGCGACTCCAGATGGAGCTGCAGGAACGCGTCGACGAGACGCAGGACGACCGACACATCGTTTTCGACTTCACTGGTATGGAACAGGCGAACGTCGGAGATCTGTCCATAATCCTTACGGCACGCTTGAAATCGTCGCCCACAGAAGCCATATGGGTGCGTTCACTTCCCGCTCGAACGGCTCGGATTCTCGAGCACCTGAGGTTGGACCACCTCTTCCGGCACTACCCGGAAGCGGCTGGCCCTCTGAACTGACGGGTGGCGCCGCAAGGCGAGAGGCCCTGATCTGCACGGTGCGGATCGGAGCCTCTTTTTCATTCACCTGCGTCCTCTATTGAGGACGCCCTTGCTGAGCGAAATTTACTTCGGGCCACGCGCCAGAACGCGATCCGCGAGGGCTTGAGCGGACACCACCGGAGACCGTGCGGCCATCGCGGCCTCAGCGAAAATGCCTCCCAGGCTAGTCCCAATCGCTCGCACACGCCGATCGAGTTCGTCCAGGTCATCGACCCCCTGATAGATCGACGTGAATGCCATCGCTCCGCCTCCATTGATGACGTAGTCAGGGGCATAAAGAATGCCCCGCTCATGCAGGGCATCCGCGTCGGCAGGCCTCTGGAGTTGATTGTTCGCAGCACCTGCGACGATCGCGCATTGGAGAAGAGGTATGGTATCCGGACCCAGCGTCGCACCGATCGCACAAGGCGCGTACACGTCGCAGGGCGTCGAATAGACCTCGCCAGTCGGCACGAATTCGCCGCTGAGGCGCTCCGCGAGCGCACGTGCCCGCGCTTCGTCGATATCGGATATCAACAGGTGTGCCCCCTCGGCGGCGAGGTCGGTCGCAAGACCAGCCCCAACAGAGCCCACACCCTGCACCAAGATTCGACGGCCCCCGAGGTCGGCACTTTCAAACTTGTGGCGAACCGCGGACCGAATGCCCTCGAGGACTCCGAGCGCAGTATAGGGACTCGGATCCATCGGCCCGTCCGTGCGGCCGTGAACGCCGATTACATACTCAGACACTTCGGCGATGGTCTGCATGTCCTCGGTGGTGGTGCCAAGGTCGGCACCCGTGCCATAGCGCCCCCCCAGCGAATTCAGCAGCGCACCGAACCGGTGCAGCAGGCCACGTCGCTCTTCCTGGGCCAATGGTCGAGGGATGGCCAAGACGGTCTTCCCCCCGCCGAACGGAAAGTCCATCGCCGCCCACTTGTTGGTCATTCCTTGCGCAAGCCTGAGCGCGTCCACCAACCCGTCGACCGGATGATCGTAGACCTTCATACGACATCCACCCGTTGCCGGGCCTAGTGTGTCGTCGTGGATCACACAGAAGATCCAGGTGCCTGTCGGCTGGTCACGACGAACAACGACTCCGACCCCATCGAAGCCCTCCAGGACAGCCAGGAAGTCCGGCGCCTTATCGCTCATCACTGCTCCGATACGATCTGCGCGTAACTCTCCGGATTCCACTTGGGCCTCTCGTCGGCGTTCCCAATTTCCATGCCGAGATAGAAAACGAGTTTTGCGATCCGGGCAGCCTTCTCCGCATCGATCCGATCAGGCTCGTCGTCACGGCCGTGATAGTCGTCGTGGGTGCCGTTAAAGAAAAAAAGTATCGGCACCCCTTTCTTCGCGAAATTGTAGTGATCAGAACGGAAGTAGAACCGTTCCTCGGGCCAGAGATCGTCGATCGCGGTCATCCGAAGCTCAGGATGATCGGAATTCACTCGGTTCATGGACTCGCCCAAATCCGAGTGTTCTTTCCCGATTGCTACGATCGTGTCGGCCCAGTTCCGTCCGACCATGTCCGTGTTCAGATTCGCGGCCAGCGACTCGATCGGAACCGTCGGGTTCTCAGCAAACCACTCACTCCCCCATAGCCCCTTCTCTTCCCCGCTAACGAGGAGAAACATCATGGAGCGCCGGGGGGCGATCAGCAGCGCAGTCATCGCCTCCGCGACCTCCATTACCGCGACAGTGCCAGACGCATCATCGTCGGCCCCGTTGAAGATCGAGTCGCCGTTCGCATCCGGCGCACCCATGCCAACATGATCCATGTGGCCAGAAAAGACGACGTATTCATTCGCGAGCTCAGGGTCACTTCCATCGAGAATCGCGACCACGTTGGGGGCAGTCATCGATTCACTCCGGGTACGGAGCACCACGGTCGTGCGCAGGCCGCCCGTGTCGTGTACCTGAAGATCTTCCTTCGACCGATCCTGAAGGGCCGCGAGATCAATTCCTCGACCCTCCAGCATACTTTCGAGCGAGGACGTCCGCATCTGGAGAATCGGCACGAACACCTCCTCGCCGACGTCGTCGGTTGACCAGCCCTTCGACACGGAGGGCTGAAGTGCTCGGCGAGCATTGCCCGCCCACTGTTCGTCACCGACCGGGGACGTCACGAGAACAGACGCGGCCCCGGCACCACGGAGTCCACCAATGAGCTGAAAAAGTTGACGGTTCTGGCTTGCCTGCTCAGCAGAAACCAGCACGGCCACATGCTTGCCATTGATCGCACGTTGGGCACTGCGCGAAAGAGCGCCCTGGCCCGATACCAGCACGAGGTCGGCACCCATTTCGCCATCCGAGGAGGTTCCGAAGAGAGGAAGCACATCCGGACCGAAAGCAAGTCGGACACCACCAGCTGAGATGGTGGAGCGTTCAGTATCGACGGTAACCGAGTTCAATGGGTATCGCTGAATGAAAGCGCCATCGTCCCCCCCACCGCGCAAGCCCAGTCGGCGGAACTCTGCTGCGATCCAGTCTGCCGTCCGATCCAAGCCCGGGCTCGGTGTGTTCCGACCCTGCATTGAGTCGTGGGCGATCACGCCCACGCGCCAATCGAAGTCGGCCTCGGTGATGGTGCGAGCCGCCTCTTCGACGCCTGACTGCTGACCGGCCACCCCGACAGGGATCAGTGTAAGAGCAAGTACGACCCAGCCTGTCCTCTTCATATCACCTCCTGATACTTCATCGTCATACGCGCAAAGACCCCGCACCCTGTTCGAGCGCGGGATCTCAAGATCGGCAGAGCCAGCATTTGCGTCAGCCCTCTGGAAAGAGACTGTCGAGAAGGCCCTGCAACTCCTCTTCGGCTCGAGGCCCGCGAAGCACAATCCAGCCACTCTCCGCGAGCACCGACACTTCGTTCAATCCACCTGTGGCAGCGGGCAGAATCGTCGGTTCTACATCAAGCTCCAGGTGGTAGATCTCGAACACCACGGCGCCCTCCAGCCGCTGTACCACATGAACACCCTTCGACATGGTGCCCCCTCCCATGTTCGTCACAGAAAGCACCTCATACCCAAGCACGACCAGGTTTGGCTCATCGTTCTGCCGATCCGCGTCGTCATCCATTACAGGTCGACTGGCCAGTCCGGACTGGTCGAGCGCGGAAGTGACAGCCATGCGCGACTCGGACCTGCGGCGCTCCGCCTCCTGTTCACTATCCGCCGCTGCCTGCACTTCGTTCAACTCCGCGATTGCGGCTGGAGGAGGTGCTGCTGTCGTGCCCACAGCCGCGATCATGTCATCGAAGTGGGTCGAGCTCAACGCTGCCGGCGCCTCTTCAACGGCAGACGTGGGAGCTTCGTTCGCCAAAGCCTCGGCGGTACCATGCCTTGCTATATCCGTATCTGGCTCCATTTCGGTGACACCGCCTGCATCCAGCGCAACTTCCGAGGCTAGCTCAAGAACAGCTCCAGCAGCGGCCACCTGGGTTCCAGCGCCTGCCGCGCCTTGTCCGCGCGACGGGCTCTCAGCCTGTGCGGCCTCTGACCTCACCGACGCATCGGGCATGACAGAGCGCGCCTTGGTCACCTGATCAGCCGGCAGGTCTCCGCGCGCTCCGAGGGCCTTAGCCCCACCTCCCGCGACCGCACGCTCAGGTGCCGCGACGCTTCCCTCGACCGAGGCACTGCCCGACAGGCGCGACGCCGTGGAGTCGCGATCCGCCAGAGAAGGCTCCCGAAGCGCAGCAGGTGCCCTATTCGAAATGGCTTCCTCCAGCGCACTCGCCTCGAAGTCCCCTCGGTCGATGAGTGGTGCCTCGATGAGCTGGCCCCCACGTAGAACCCATCCAGTCCCAAGAGCTAGCGCGATCGATGCCGCCCAGCCCATGCGATACATCCGGACCGACACGGTCTGACCCACTGGACGCGTGCGCTTCACATAGGCCCTAAGCTCCTCAAGACTCGGCAAGTCAACTGCCGGAAGGGCAAGGCCGAGCATCGCTTCCGCGTCCGACCGGACAGCGCGCTCGATCTCGAGCATCTCAGCACATTCTACACACCCGGCGATATGCTCCCGGATCCGTTCGGCTTCAGCTTGCGGATACTCTTCCAGTGCCCCATCCAGATAGGCATGAAGCGCGCCCTTATCAACGTGCGACATCTGCCTCCTCCTTTTCATTGTATGCCTCAGCCAGCCGCTTCCGCGCGCGAGACAGCGTCGTCCCGACAGCACCGACTGCAAGGTCCAGTTGACATGCGATTTCTGTATAGCTCTGCCCCGCATCCCAAAGGAGCAGTGCCTCACGGTCCTTCTCCGAAAGCATCTTGAGCGCCCCTCGCACCGCGGCCCATCGCTCCTGTTCATCGAGCTGTGAATCGGCATCTCGCTGTGACGCCTGGCGGACCTCGACCTCTGTCTTCAAAAGGACGAGATGTTTCTTCCGCCGGATGACGGTCCGCGCTTCGTCTCTAGCCAAGTTCGCCGCGACCTGAAACAGCCAAGCACGTGGCTTCTTCGGCTCGTGCTTCAGCGCGCGGACGAACGCTTCCTGGGCGAGATCCCGTGCTCGGTCCTCGTCCCACACTTTTCGGTGCAGGAAGCGGACAAGCTCCGGGAACGTCGTCCGGTACAGGTCATTCCAGTCAATGTTGCTCATGGTCGGCTCCGGTTCTCCTGTCGCCCAGAAGGACGTCTGTCAGCCCGCAGTACTGCTACGCAAATCACGAACGATCTCCTGCAATGCTTCGGACGTGAGGGAAGACGAACCCACTGAATCCACCTTCACACTAAGCTCGGACCCCGCGATCACAACGTTCGCAGGCTGACTGAGAATCGGCTCCCATTCGGGCATCGCTGCGATCAGATCGAACTAGGCCGCACTTTGTCCACGGCGAAGCCACCGCGGTTCACGCCCGGCTCGATCCATCCCTGGGCAGCGCCGGAAAGTACCATCGCCGACGCCAAAACAAGGCTTCGGCTCCATACATTTATGTCCGTCACGGCTCGCATAATCACCTCCCGCCACAGTTTTCCATCTCACCCCATAAGACGGCTCGAAGGGACCCCCTTGCACACGATCGCGACTCTGGACTGATTTTTCGGGTCGCAGGTGACGAGTTTCGGAGGACGGATCGTGAAGATCGTTGTATTGGGTGGCGGCAGAGTGGGACGCGCGATTGTGCGGGATCTGGCAGCCGAGGACGACTACGAGGTACTCGCGGTCGACCTGGACCCCGTGCGTCTCGAAGGAATGACTGAGTTTGGTGCCGACGGAGTCGTCGCTGACCTCTCAGACGCCGAGACGGTTTCCCGGGCCGTTCAGGACGCTGACCTGGTCGTCGGAGCTGTCCCCGGATTCCTAGGATACCAGACGGTCGAGCGCGTGCTGCAGGAAGGGCGGCCGATCGTCGACATCTCCATGTTCCCGGAAGACGCATTCGGCCTTGAGCAACTCGCAAAGGACGCGGGCGTCCCGTGCCTATTCGACTGCGGGATCGCTCCCGGGCTCAGCAACATGATCCTCGGGCACACCGAGGCCGAGCTCGACACGACCGACTCATACATGTGCTTCGTCGGCGGACTGCCGAAGGAGCGGACGTGGCCCTGGGAATACAAGGCGCCGTTCTCGCCCGCCGATATCATCCAGGAGTACGTTCAGCCGGCTCGAATGCGACAGAACGGCGAAGACGTGACCAAGCCAGCACTCTCAGATGTCGAGCTCGTGCACGTGCCCGGTCATGGCTCACTCGAGGCCTTTAATACCAACGGTCTGCGCTCCCTGCTTCGGACGTCCAAGACTCCAAACATGGTCGAGAAGACGCTGCGCTACCCGGGTCACGCCGTCCGCATCCGGATCCTGCGCGAAGCGGGCTTCTTCTCCGACAAGGAAATCCAGGCCGCCTCAGGCTTGGTAGTTCCGCGCGACGTCACGGAGGCGCTCCTCTTTGACGCCTGGACCTTTGCGGAAGGCGAAGAGGACATGACGGTCATGAGGATCGTGGTTGAAGGAACCAAGGATGGCTCGAGGGTCCGCCACACATGGGATCTGATCGACCACTACAACGTCACGACCGAAACGATGTCGATAGCCCGTACGACCGGCTACACCTGCACAGCCATAGTCCGCCTGATCGCCGGGGGCTTATGGACGGAGCCCGGACTGGTGCCCCCGGAAGTCGTGGGAGCGAACAGTGACTGTTTTAGCGCTGTCCGTACGCACCTGAAAAAGCGGGGCGTGCTCGTCGACTCCAAGACAGAAGAGCTCAGCTAGCTCGCTGATGGTTCCCGCGATCTACCCCACACGTGTTCCGGCGCTGGTCACCGGGACCGGGAATCTTGCGCTCGGGACGCGAGGGCATTCCGGTATTTACAGGCAGTAATAAGCTCACGATCGAGGTGGCCAGTCGCTGGTATCAGCCGCTCCCGGGTCGTGGCGTCATGCAACGCTTGCAGAGAACCTCCGGTCGCGCGGCTTGGATCAGGCCGTGCTCATCCCGACCTCCGAAGTAGGCTCCATCGCCGCAGCCACACTACCGGATGACCTGGCCGCTCGTTTTCCCTCTTCGACTGCACGCCCAGATATCCTCCGAGTGTTTGCGGGCAAGGCACTTCTCAATGAGTTCGATGTGCCGGAGTCTCAGACCTGAGTCACATCCCCAGGAGCAACGTGGCGTCCTCTATGAGTCGCGCGATATCCGTTGGGAGTGTGCCGTTATAGACCCCTCGAATTCTCATTTCCGGGTCCAGGAGGACCACGTTCTCGGTGTGCGCCATCGATGGGACGCCATATCCCGACCCGTCCTGCAGATTCACGAAATACGAGGACCGCGCGAGGCCGAGGATCTCCTCGAAGGGCCCGGTCAGCAGGTGCCAGTCTTCCGCCTCTATCCCGAATTGATCGGCATAGGCACCGAGCCGCTCGGTGGTGTCCAAGTCAGGTGTGACGCTGTGGGAAACCAGAAGAAGCCTTCCATCTCCGGAAAAAGCGGTACGAACACGTTGCAGATTCCCCCGGGTCGTCGGACAGATTGCGACGCACTGGGTGAAGAAGAAGTTCGCGACCACCACGCGTCCTTCTAGTTCGGCTCGGGTGATCTTGGCCCCCGCCTGGTCAACCAGGGTGAAGTCCCGGATCTGGTGAATTGCCGCGTAATCCTTTGCGCTCTTGTCGATCCACTCCGGCGTCAGCTCAGCGGTCCGGTAGAATGGCAAGCCAGCTGCCCCCGGGGGATCGCTACAACCAGCACCCATGGCGATGAGCGCGAGGATGACCGCACGGGGCGCGAGCGACACCGCTCTTTCAGCAAGCCTCCTCATATCCCCGCCGCCACAGCGACACCTGCCCCGACGCACCCCTTACTGCCGATGAGTCCGAAACGTCGACCGTCCTTGATGACATAGTTGGCCCGGAGCGTTCCATCGGCGTGCCACATCCTTTGTGCACCCGACTCCTGACCGTCGACGTAGTTGAACTCTCGATATGGCAGACCATCGGGGTACCATTCGCGATGTTTTCCCTGAGACAGGCCATCCTTAAAGCGGTACTCGAAGTGCGCTGCACCACCTGCGTACCAGCCCGTGTGCTCGCCGTGTTTTCGACCTTCCCGATAGCTGCGTTCATACCGTACGGCTCCGTTCTCAAACCACGCTTTTGAGCGGCCGTGGCGAAGGCCGTCTAGGTACTCGGACGCTTCCCTCATTCCCCCGTCGGGATACCGCTCGACAAGCCGACCGGTGAAGAGGGCACCATCCAATACGAGTTCTCCCGCCAACCGCTCTAGCCCCGGCACGAGGGAGTTGATCTCTAGGGGCGACACCCGCTCCATCAGCCCGAGCAGCACCGGCGATCCCGCCACCAGGAGACCGAATCCAATAATCATCCGTGATGACATGACCGTCACCTCGTCACAGTGCCGGCGACACCGTAGTAGCCCGCGCCATTGATGTACGGATCGTCCCCGGTGACGTGGTAGTGATACACCCCGTCAGGAAAGTCGTTTGTCGCACCGTAGTGGCCGTGCAGGTCGTCGAGGTCGCTCGACCCCAACATCTGACCATCTTCGAACGGCCCGTATACGGGGAACCCGTCCAGCAGCACCCCAATGAGCGCTTCCTCGCCAACGACGCCGGTGATGCCGAGCGGTTCGACGTGATAGTGGTACACCCCTGTCTGCTGTGGATGTCCGTTGTACTGATCGAACGAGTCGATTTCGAAGGTGAGTGGCCTATTCGGACCCGCGTATTGGTTGAAAATGGCGACGCCGTTCACGGCTACACCGATGGGGCCCAGGGGCGTCGCTGAGATATCCGCAGCGCGCTGTGCCAGGACCGGCACACGAAACGTCCACTGCTGCTCAGCGATCCGGTTCGGATTGAGTTGAAATCCCTGATTCGAGCCGGTATACGCTTCATACTGAATACTTCCAGTGTCGAAGTACGGACTCCCATGGTTCGGAACGCCGTTTGATCGAATCACCACCTGGTCACCATCGATCGAAACCTCGACTTCGGAGCCGAAGTGACCGAGTATCGGAGTGATATCTATCGAGACATCTTCTGGGCCATCGACGCCGACCGAGAGCCCCGTGTCGCTTTCGCAGGCGATCAGGGCCAGAGCGATGGCGACGATTACAGGAAGAACATCTGTCAGTGCGGGCGATCCCATACCTACCTCCGTGCTCTGTAGATCACGATTGTCTCCAGGCT